>JAUWNI010000130.1 GCA_030612705.1 Phycisphaerae bacterium
TGTCGGCCGTACGGGAAAACAGCCGCTTACGGATCGGCCGACACGGGGGTCGGCCACTACATGACTTTTGCGGCGGACTAATAACCGCGTGAGAAGAGAGAAACGGGGTCGGGAACCGTTTCTCCCTACGGCGTGGGGCGCGAGGCCGGCTTGCGCGGCGTGTCGGAGTCTTCTGGTTCCTGATCTTGCTCGTCGTTCGAGCTTTCGACGTAACCCAGCAATTCGAGTAATTGCAATTGCTCCTGATTCGGTTGCTGAAACGCGGCCGGCTGTCGCCTGCTGATGCTCTTGAGCGAATTAAGGTACGTTTGCAATTCGGCGGCGATGCGCTCGGCGACTTGGGGTTGTTCGAAGAGCAGGTTTCGCAACTCGCCGGGGTCCTCGGCGAGGTTGTACAACTCGTGCCGCCCGTCGGAACCCTGAATGTACTTATACGGTTCGTCGTAGTATGCCCGCAACGAACGCTTCCAGGGTTGCGGGTCGAAGTTGGGATAAACCTTGAGCACTCGCCGCAATGGCCCGTACATCGGGTGCGGACACTCGCCCAGCCGCGTGCGTTCTTCCGGCGCGTTCAGGAGGTTGACCGCCTTCGACCGCACCGGCGGCTCGACGCCCGCTAATTCGAGCAGCGTCGGAAACAGGTCGAGGTTGGTCACCGGCCGCGGATCACGTCCCGGGGCGAAACGTTTCGGATAATGGATCACGAGCGGAACCTGCATCAGCGGCTCGTACACCGAGAATTGATGGTCGAGCATGTGGTGCTCACCCATGTGGTCGCCGTGATCGCTCACCAAAACCACGATCGTATTGTCCAGGTAGCCGCCCGCCTGGAGAGATTCGAGCAGCTTCTGGAACAAATCGTCGAGTTCGAGCAGGGCGGCGTCGTACGTGGCCCCCGTCAGCGCGATTTCCTCCGGCGTGTATTCCTGGAGTCCGAACACGTAGTACCAGACGGTCATAAACCGGCGGTCCACGTTGTAGGAGGCCCGGACCTGCTCCGGCGACATCATCTGCTTGCGATACTTGATCGGCGGCAGAAGCGGCGCGTGGGCCTCCATGTAGTTGATGAAGACGAAGAACGGCCGCTCCGGATCCTGCCGCGGCAGCCAGGTTTCAACGCCTTGGTGGGCCAGCTCCCCGCAGGCCTTGACGTTCCAGCGGATGAGCTGCCTGCCGCTTCTGATTCGGTCCGCGAGAGGGTTGCTGCGATCGTAGTTCATGACCTTGCTAAACGTGATCTTGATCGCCTCGCGATAATACTGCTCGCTCCAGGGGTACTCGACGGTGTCGAAACCCTGGGTCAGGCTCGCGTAATCCTCTTTGCTCGCCAGGAACGGATTCGCCGCGAACATGTAGGTGTTGTAACCCGCCGCTTTGAGCAGCTCGGCGAGTGTGTCGAATTCGTTGGGTAGCACGTTTATTTCGTTGCTGGTGCCGTGCTCGGTCGGCAGCAGGCCGGTGAACATCGAAGCGTGCGCGGGGAAGGTGGTGCTGCCGACGGATATGCAGTTTTCATACACGCGGGCGCCATCGGCCCACTGATCGAGGAACGGCGTTGTGCGGCGCTCGTGGCCGTAGAGGCTAAGGTGGTCGGCGCGGACGGTGTCCCAGACGATGAAGAGGATGTTCGGTCGCTCGACAGGCGTCACGCCGGCGGACGATCCGGGGTTTTCGTCGCTGCCACAGCCGACGAGGACGACGACAGACGCGAGCATGGAAATCAGCAACCGCATTCGGGGAGTATTCATTCGTTCGTTGTCTTCTCCAAAACGCACAATGAAACACGTATTCGAGCCGCGGGCCCGAAGCCTGCTCTCTCATCATACGAACGGGACCGGTCGGGAATCAACCGATCCGATGGCGGCCGCGGGAAAGCCCGCGTAGTTAACTTCCGCTGACGACGTTGGATATGGCGGCGAACTCGGCCGCCAATGCGGGGTAGAGCGCGCGGTAGCGCGGATAATAGGCGGCGTATGTATTCGTCGCGGGTCCGGGCTTGGTGCGTCCGGCGAGTGCGATCACCTGTTGGCAGGCTGTCGGAACGTCGGCGTATATCCCAACTCCGACGCCGGCCAACAAAGCCGCACCGTACGCCGCCCCCTGCGTAACGTTGAGCGTGACGATTTCGGCGTTGAAGACATCGGCGAGCATTTGTCGCCAGAGCTTGCTGCGCGCCCCGCCGCCGGACGCGCGGACCTGCCGAATCGACAATCCGAGGTCGCGCATAAGCTGTAGCGAGTCACACATGCCGTAGCTCACGCCTTCGAGCACGGCCCGCGTCAGGTGCGCCTTGGTGTGCCGGAGCGTCAGGCCGACGAAAGCGCCGCGGGCGTTGGGGTCGGCGTGCGGCGTGCGTTCGCCCGTGAGGTACGGCAGAAACAGCAGGCCCTCGCAGCCGGGCTCGACGGTTGCGGCGGCTTCGGTCAGCAGGTCATAAGGATCGCGACCCTCCTGCTCGGCACGGGTGATTTCCGCATCGCCGAGCGTGTCGCGGTACCAGCGGAAGCTGCCGGCGGCCGAGAGCATCACGCCCATCAGGTGCCACTTTCCGGGGACGGCGTGGCAGAACGCGTGCAAGCGGCCCTCGGGCTCGATGCGGTACGAATCTGAGGCGGCGAAGACGACGCCGGACGTGCCGAGCGTGGCGGAGACGAGCCCTTCGTTGACGATGCCGGAGCCGACGGCCTGGGCGGCCTGGTCCCCGCCGCCGCCGATCGCGGGCATGCCGACGGCAAGCCCGGTTTCATTTGCGGCGGCGGCGCTGATTTTCGCGCTGGCGACGGGCGATTCGGTGACTTCGGGCAACCATTCGCGCGGGACGTCGAGGGCGGCAAGCATCTCGTCAGACCATCGCCGCCGACCGACGTCGAACATCGACGTGCCCGAGGCGTCGGAGACCTCGCTGAAGAACTCGCCGGTCAGACGGTAGCGGATGTAATCCTTCGGCAGCAGTACGTGCGCGATTCTCTGGTAGATTTCCGGCTCGTTCTCACGCACCCAGACGATCTTGGGGGCGGTGAAGCCGGGCAACACGAGGTTGCCGGTGAGTTTCAACAACTCCTTCGCGCCAACATGCTCCGTGATGGTGGCGCACTGCTCGGCGGTGCGCTGGTCGTTCCACATGATGCAGGGTCGTAGGACGTTACCTTTGCCATCGAGCAAAACGAGCCCGTGCATCTGTCCGGTCAGTCCAACGCCGACAACTTGCTCGGCTTTTGCGCCGCTTTGCTCCAGGACGCGCCGGATGCTGGCCACTGTCGCCGACCACCAATCGTCGGGATCCTGCTCGGCCCAAAGCGGCTTGGGCGTGGACATCGGATATTCGATCGTAGCATCGGCGACGACGCGCCCGGCCGCTTCGATCAGCAGTGCTTTGCACCCGGTGGTGCCGACGTCGATACCGAGGAGGTAGCTGGTTTCGGGCATGGTTTCTGATGTCTCGCGCCGTCAGGGCAGTGCGTCCGTGACGCATCCTAGTTACTACGTCGGGCTAGCTGTCACCCGTCGACTCGCCTGCCTTGCGCGCGGTGCTTCAGTCATGGCCCCCTTTTTAGCCGGCGAATCCGCCCGACCAAGCGGCCGGAATACGGGCATGGTCAGCGACGGAAACCCCATTCTGACGGTTGTGGACTGAACATATTCGCGCCAATAGGGCCAAACGTTGTAGAGGCCGTTTAGTTCACCGAAGGCATCGATGTGAGATTTCTTCATACCTTCAAACGAATCGATTTCGTATTGGAGTACGAACAGCGCTTCGACGCGTAGCAGTTCACCTTCGGTGGCGTCGCCCTTTCTCGCAACGAGGATGAACTTGGGAAACACCTCTATTCTACGCTGTTCCCTATTCACCTTTGTGTTGACGTTCACACTCAAGGACACATTAACGGGAGAACCACCGGCAACCAGCTTACGCTTGGCGAGGGTCTCGGCGAGGATAATATGTTTAAGTTCGACTCGCGCTGAGACGGGCGCAGCGAGATCGAGCTTTGCATTGATCTTACGCTCCGGAGATTTCGCCATTCTCTTTGCCATTAGCTCGCCAGCCTTCCGGCTTTCGAGCCTTCGGGGGCCTTTAGGTCAACGTGATGAGGCCAATTCATGTCATCCTGCCGCCAGTTCCATCCTTCAGTGATCGAGAGTAAGGGAGATGGACTGACCGTAGCACTCAACGGCCCGTCTTGAAAATGCACGGTGCGATTGAGAGCGTGCAAGACATCGGAAATCGTTCGAATCGTCATGTTGGCTCGCCCGTCGAGAAGCTGGGTGATGTAGCTAGGCGTCTTGCCGAGCCGACGCGCCAATTCAGCACGGCTCACATCCTCCTCATCCATCACCTCGCACAGCAGGTCCGTCAACTCCTGAATCGCCCTCTCTTGCTGATAGAGACGCATGCCCTCACGCGTCTTGGTCAACCTCTCGACAAGAGTCCCGCTCATTTTCTTCCTCCATTTCGTCCCCTCTGCGTTCGCGTCAGATGCTCCTCCATGATCCGCTTCGCTTGCCCGATTTTTGCTGGGCGGAGCTTATCCTCCTTTTTCTTGTATCCGTTGGTCAGAATCCAACTGTCACCGTCGCGGAAGCAGAACACCCGAATCTGATGTTTCTTGAACTCGAACAGTTTTCCATCTACGTGTTTGAACTGTTCTTTGTTCGGAACATTGCCATGCTCAGCCATCCGCCCAAGAAGCGCCACGAGTTTTCGCTGATCGCTCTCGTTCAGGCTCTCGATGAAATCTCTAGCGGGGGATGACTCGTTTATACAAACTGCGTACTCGATCGTCCGCATCGCCCCCCGGGCTACAACCACAAGTCTATCGGCTCTCTTGCTCATCTTAGTTTAGTTATAACTTAACCACGCGTCAAGTCAATCTCGATAATTCCGTTTCGCGACATCCCGTACATCTTTCCTCATAACTCGCGCCGGATAAACTAGTTGCGCCTCTGTCGTCTACCGCCTACATCGCCCAGTACGTCGCTTCGCACACTGAAATCGCTTCATTTACTCACCACTGACAACGGCGGCAGTTTCTCCGGCTTCAGCGCCCGCCGGCGGATCAGGTACGCCTCCAGCCAGCCGCGGGTCTTGTCGGGGTGTTGTTGGCAGTGCAGCACAGACTCGTGGTCTATCGCGTTTACGCGGTCGTTGGCGGCGCGGATCGCGTCCATGTTGATCTTCAACGCGGTGGCCACCGGCATGCGCTCCGGGTTGATGTCGATCCCGAACCAGCCGGTGTAGCCGTACATCTTCAACGTGTACATCAATGCGTCGAGCTGCTCGGGCGAGACGACGCCGACGTTCAGGTCCTGGTCGTAGTTGCCCAGCGGCTGGCTGTTCCAGTGTGAGTGGGCGAGGCGACCCTCGCTCAGCGGCCAACTGAACGCGTACGCCAGGTCTTCGTAGCCCATCAGCACGTGGCCGATTTCGGGGTTCATACAGCAGAGCTTGTGGCCCTCGTCGAGCAGCTTGCGGTTTTCCGGGTTGGTGAGTTTGGACTCGACCAGGTTGCCGAGCATCACGCCCTCGACGGTCGTGCCGAAGAGGATGCGGCCGCGTGGTTCATACGGTTTGGGCTCGAACGCGATGCGCAGGCCGGGGACTTCGTCCATGGCTTCGACCAAGCCGTCGACGAAGCGGTCGCGCATGGCCGTGAAGTCGACGCCGAAGGGGTTTTCGTAGCCGTCGATTCCGGGCCAGACGACGGCGAACTCGGTATCGAGCCGCTTGTTCATGCGGAGCGTGGCCTTGGCGCGGTCGACGGCGATTTTTCGCATCTCGGGCAGCGGGTTCGAGAGCGAGCCCCACTCGAACGCCTCGTCCCAAAACAACAGCGGGATGACGGTAATCAGCTTGATGCCGGTGTCGGCACAGAATTCCCGCCAAAGCTCGACGTTGTCCTCGTTAATCTCGTTGGGGTAGTGGGCTTCGAGTCCGGCGAGGCCGTAGTCCTTCAGACCGGCGGCGATCTCCAGCCGCTGCTCGATGTTGAGGTCGGGCTTGTACTTGTCGTGGAAGCGGCTGCCCGCGGGGGAGAAGTACCAAATGCCGGCGGAGAACCGCGGTTCCAGCTCGAACGACTTGAGGTGCGCGAGCAATTCATCCGGGCCGCGGCGGGTTGCTTGTTGGCGAAGGTCGCGAAGTGCCATTGGAACCTCCCTTCATAACTCTGGTTGATGCTACCCAGTGTTCTATCAGTGTTGCTTTGATGGGTTCAACCTGAGGAGCCGCGGACTTCAGTCCGCGCGGCGCCACGGGGAGTAAAATTTATCCTTCTCGAAAGACCGGGCGGACTGAAGTCCGCGGCTCTTCGAGTATTGTTGCCCTCTTCAAATATTATCACGCCTCAATCCGCGAGGGGCCTACGCTACTGCCCGCAAGACAAGCGCGGTATCGCAGTTTACTCCGGCATGGAGAAAGCTGGCAACATCGGGCGTGGACGGCTATGCTCACATGGAGCCTGTATTGGACGGTCAGGGAGTGTCTGGTGACGCGAAAACCAATAGCTGTCTTCGATTCCGGTCTGGGCGGGCTGTCGGTGGTGCGTGAGCTTCGCCGATCGCTGTCTTGTGAAGATATCGTCTATTTCGGCGATACGGCCCGGGTGCCGTATGGGATCAAGTCGCGGCGGACGGTGGCGAAGTTCGCGTTGGAGGACGCCCGGTTTTTGCTGCAATTCGAGCCGAAGTTGATCGTGGCGGCGTGCAATACGGCCAGCGCCCTGGCGATGGACGAGCTGGAGGAGAAGCTGCCGGTACCGGTCGTGGGCGTGGTCAAGCCGGGGGCACGGGCGGCGGTGCAGTTGGCCGACGGAGCGCCGGTCGCCGTGATCGGGACCGAGGCGACGATCTCGAGCGGAGCGTACACCGCCGCGATCCGCACATTATCGGCGCAACAGGAAGTTATCGGGCAGGCTTGTCCGCTGTTTGTGCCGCTGGTCGAGGAGGGGCGCGACAGTGACGATCCGATCGTCAAGCTGACTGTGGAAACATATCTGTCATCGCTGCGTGAGGCCGGCATCCACGTGATCGTGCTGGGCTGCACGCACTACCCATTGTTAAAAGAGGCGATCGCGGAATACCTCGGGCCGCTGGTGCGTATCGTCGAGAGCGGCCGCGAGACGGCCCACGCCGTGCGCGAGGTCTTGCAGCGGGGCGAAAACTTGTGTGCGGAGGAGCGAACGGGTACCTTGCAATGTCACGTGAGCGACAACCCGACGCGGTTTCGCCGGATCGGCTCGCGTTTTCTCGACGAAGAAATTGAGCATGTTGAACTCGTTGAACCGGAACAGTACATCGCCTCCGCCGCCAGTGACCGTAAGGAAAAGTAAGGTTCTTCACGGCATATCGGGAACGGAGGAAAACCGCCAAGCCACCAAGGCGCCAAGTGAAACAAGGGACAAGCGCGAGGAAGCGATCGGCGGGCACGGTACGCCCGACGGTCCTATTCGTGGCGAGAGGGACAGCGTGGTGGTAGGTGCGTTCGAGAGTAGTGTATCATCACTCAACTTTGGCGACTTGGCGTCTTGGCGGTTCCACGGAATTCCGAGAAGAACCAAAAGTAAACGGCTTTTCCCACCATTACTACTGGTCGTGGTCGGGTGCGGGTTGTTGCTTACGCTTATGGTCGGCTGCGAAGGGGGCGGTTTCGATCAGACACTCGACGTGTCGATGAAGAAGCTCTTCAAGCCGAAACGCACCCCGCAGCAATACATGCTGATCGCGGTCTCGGATGCCGATCCGGACCTGCGCCGCGAGGCGGTCGCAAAGATCGCCGAGAGCAAGAAGTACGACGAGGAGTGGGCGATCAAGGGATTCATCGCGATCGCTTTGCTCGAAAGCGATCCGCAGGCGCGCTGCGTGGCGGTGCGCGGGCTCGGCCGAACGGGTGATCCGCGAGCAGTCGAAACCTGTCTGAAGATTCTGAACTATCGCGAGCACCCGGCGGCGGAAGTCCGCCCGCCTGATGATCTGTGTCGTTGGGATGCGACGGCGGCGCTGGCGGAACTGTCGGCGGGGTCGCCGGCGGAGAAATCGCGGGCCAAGGTGCTGGAGACATTGCTCGATCGGCTGAAGGCTGATCCGGATCGGCACGTGCGGATGGCCGCCGCCCGGGGGTTGCGGCACTTTTCTGACATCGACGCGGTGCGCGGGTTGATCAACGGGCTGCGCGACGAGGACTTCACCGTCGCGCACCGGTGCGAGCAATCGTTGGCATGGCTGACGGGCGTGACACACGATTGCGATCCGTACCTATGGGAGCAGTGGCTCGAAACACATCAGGACGACGCTTTCGCGCGGGGCGGCGAACTGCCAGAGTCACGCAAGCCGCCGTACGAAGGCCGGTGGGGCAAGTTTCGATACAAGACGAAGCAGTTCTTTCAATTCATCCTTCCGGGCAGCAAGGAAAAGTAGTGCGGGCACTGGTTGTTGATCGGGCCAAGCCGGGGGGTGTGGCACTGGTTGCGGATTACCGTGACCCGGCGCCGGGGCCGGGCGAGGTGCTCGTTCGCGTCGACCTGGCGGGCATCTGTTCGACCGATCTGGAGATCGTACGTGGATATATGGGTTTCACCGGCGTACTCGGTCACGAGTTCGTCGGGACCGTCGTGCGCGGGTCGGATACGCTCAAGGGTCAGCGCATCGTCGCGGAGATCAACTGCGTCGGGCCGGGCTCGGAGGCGCGGGACGCCGACGCGCGCAAGCACGCCCGCGACCGAACCGTGTTGGGCATCGCCGATCGCGACGGGGCGTTCGCGGAGTATCTGGTCGTCCCGACCGAGAACTGCCACGTGGTGCCGAACGAGGTCAACGATCGGCGGGCGGTTTTTGCCGAGCCGCTCGCGGCGGCGTGTCAGGTGGTTAAAGATCACCCCGTTACGCCTGGCACGCGGGTGGCGGTGCTCGGTACGGGTCGGCTGGGAATTCTCTGCGCGCAAGTGCTGGCGGCGCGGGGTTGCCGGCTGAGCGTGATCGGTCGTAACGCGGGAACGCTGGCGTTGTGTCGGCGAATCGGACTGCCGACGCGCGATGTGGCTAATGTCGAATCGAACGCGGAATACGATCTGGTCGTAGAGTGCACCGGTTCGCCCGATGGATTGCGGTCGGCACTGCAACTCGTGCGGCCGCGCGGCACGATCGTGCTCAAGAGCACGTATACGCGAGCGCCCGACGTCGACTTCTCGCCGATTGTCATCCACGAGATCGTGGTGGCGGGCAGCCGATGCGGGCCGTTTCCCGAGGCGTTGCGGCTGCTGCGTGAAGAGCGCGTGCGCGTGGACGAGATGATCAGCGGCGTGTTTCCGCTCGCGAAGGGTGCGGAGGCGTTCGCGGCCGCCCGTGACCCGCAAAACCTCAAGATTCTGCTCGAACCGGGTGCGCCCTGATGCACTTCTTCGAGGTTGATGGTCGGCGCTACGCGCAATTCGAGAACCTGCGGCAACAGCCGGGACTGACGCACGCCTTTTCCACACGGCCGTTCGACGTTTCGGTGCGAAATGGGAGTCGGGTCGGCCAGTGTGCGGCACGACGACGGCGGATGATGATCGACTTCGATCGGGATCCGGAGCAGTTGTGCTGCTGTGAACAGATGCACGAGCCGCGGGTGGCGATTATTACGGAGGCACGCGGGGTTCAACGGCTGAAAGGCTTCGACGCGGCCGTGACGAACGTACCGCGCGTGTCGTTGATGACGTTCTCGGCCGACTGCCCGCTGGTGCTGGTCTACGATCGAGCGCGGAGCGTGGTCGGGATGGCGCACGCGAGTTGGCGTTGCACAGTGGCGCTGATCGTGCGGCGGCTGGTGGAAACCGTGCAACAGAAGTTCGGCTGTGAGCCGGCAGGGCTGCACGCCGGTGTCGGACCGTCGGCGGGGCCGGATCAGTACGAGGTAAAAGACGACGTTTATCGCGCGGCGGTGGAGCTGCCCGATCGGGCACGTCTCTTCAACACGCGCGATGGACGCTTGTATTTTGATCTGTGGCAGGCGAATCGGTCGCAATTGGAGCTGGCCGGAATTCCGCGGGACAACATCGAAATCGCCGGCATCTGCACGATGTCGCGGACCGATCTTTTTTATTCGTATCGTCGCGAGGGCATCGGCTGCGGGCATTTTTGTCTGTTGGCGGGACTGCCTTTGCCATCGGATAACGAATAAGTCGGGAGTGCATGGCAGCACGTAACAGTCTACCGCAAAAGCCATGTAGCGTCCGGGCCCCTCCAACCCTCAGGCCCCGAATTGTGGCTGACTCTTGACAGAATGTGTGCCGAATGCCACGATTCCATAGATGGGAATCGACCGGAAGGTCCTCTAATCCCCATGGGCGATTAGCTCAGTTGGCTAGAGCGCTTGCTCGACATGCAAGAGGTCACTGGTTCAAGTCCAGTATCGCCCATTTCCCCGGTTTCGACAGCATGGAACCGGGGTGATTTTTTGCGCACAGGCCCTGCCCAAGATTGTCCGCCAATGCGAGCGACTCGACATTCCGGTCGAGCGCGTAACCCTCGTTTGTGACAAGGGCAATCTTTCCAAGGCCAACTGGCGGGCCTTGGATGAATCGTCTCTGGGGTACGTCGCTTCGGTGGTCCCTTCCCACTACACGCAAGGGCTCAGTGGGCTCCTGGAACTGCTCAACGAGACCCGGATCGTCCTGCGCACGGAACGCCGCGCCGGGCCCGGCCGGCCGCGCAATCGCTGGCAACTCGAAGAAAACGACCCTGCCGCCACCCGCCTATACGAAACCCTCGTCAGCCCAAACCACACTTTAGGCACTACACCCTCGGACGCCCGAACCGCTTGAAACCACAGAACTTACACACCAGTACCGTCACAAACGTGGTAAACTTACGCTAGAAGGAGGATGACACATGAAACGCACACTTCTTTGGGCAGCAATTGGCGTAATTGCCCCGCTCGCACTCGCCGGACCCGAAATCCTGCCGATCAGCGGCATGGGTTACCTCAGCTACGATGTGGCCACCGGGAAAGTGACCCCGCAAGCCGGAGGGCAGCGCTTCGGGTACTCGCTCTGGGCCGCGACGCAGAATTTCAATTATTTCTGGGGCGCATACGAGAGCGAGATGGGACTCGACTGGGGTGATATCGCCGGCCCGGTCGGCATCGGCGGCTTCGGATTTACCGAACTCACCAACTCACAGGCCGAGGACGGCGACGCTTGGGTGTTCATTATGATCTACGGCGAGGAGAACGGCTGGAACAGCACCGGTCGGATCGCATTGGCCGGTTTTCTAATCGAGAACATTCCAACTTCCACTCATCCGCCGGATGAGTACTGGGGTTACATCTGGGAAATCGAATCCGAGCCGCCGTTCATTATTGACGGCAGCGATCTGGACCTCGATGGTCTGGTGGATTTCGGTTACGCGCAGTGGTTCGTTTGGCCGACACCCGGCTCTCTGATGGGGCCCGGCATCGCCGGCGACCCGAACTGTGTCCCGCCGAGGTGCCCCGGTATCGAAAGTGCGTTCGATCTCTTCATCGATCCGAACCTGTTCACAGATCCAAACCTGACCGGCGGGTCCTTCTTCGGCACCTATTGGTTTGGCGACTGTCCGTTCTTTCAGTTCTATTTCGAGCTGTTCGCTCCGGCCTGTCCGAACGGTGGTGCTTCCGGCAGGTATTGCTCGGCGGACATCGATGGCGGCTTCGACTGCACCGTGAGCCTGGCCGACCTGTCGCAGTTGCTAAGCAACTACGGGTGCACCACCGGCTGCACACGCATGATGGGCGACGTGGACCCCTACGATCCGTTCGGCCCCGGTGCCGGCGACGTCGACCTCGCTGATCTGTCCGAACTGCTCAGCCAGTATGGCGATGATTGTCGCTGGCCGTAGTAGCCTGTCGCAAAAGCCGGGTAAGGCACGCCGGTGTCCTGAATCGCAAGTTCTTTGAAGAACTCCGGGGAGTGCAAAGCTCCAGCTTTGCTCATTGATCGTATACCCCCACGTTGCATAAATCCAAGGCCGCCGCTGGTTGAAATGGCGAGATCGTCCGACGAATCACAGTCATTTGCAGTCCGGCCACCGGTGTCGCCGAACCTCACGTTGCGTGAGATCTGCCGACCTGGTGATCGGATTGC
>JAUWNI010000053.1 GCA_030612705.1 Phycisphaerae bacterium
TGCGATCCTGGGTTGGGGTCTCGACGTAATCGTGGATGACCCCGGGATCGCCGATATGACGAACGTTACGATCAACACGCTCCTTTTCAATGCCGTGGATACTCCGGACGGCGACGGCCTCGGCGGCCTGTGCTTCCCGGACTGCGTCTGGGGCGAAAACGTACTGCTCGCAACGATCGAGTTCACCGGGTATGACTGGGGCCAGACCCCCATCTTTACGTGGGATGACAATCCGGACGACCTGACCGAAGGCTTCGCGCTCTGCACCTCGGGCTTCGCGGAGGTGACTCACGCGGAAGGCTTAGTCTGGGTTCCGGAACCCGCTTCACTGACATTGCTGGCGTTCTGCGGCCTCGTGGCCCTGCGCCGTCGCTAAGCGCGACAATTTGATAATCTGATCAGTAGAAGGGCCGTTTCTATCGGAAACGGCCCTTTTTTTGCGCTATTTCCAAAACCGCTTCGCGACGCGCGTCACCGTCCGACCACCTTACCCCGATGTTGCAACCGCTCCCGGCTGCGCGACACTCTGGGCGGGGTGGAGTGGGAGTATGACTGGATCAGCGGTTTGAAATTCGCCGGCGAAATGCAGGTGCATCTGATGACGAGGCGGCGTTAAGTTTCCGAGTCGGCAGGCGCCGGCACCTCGGGATACGATAACCCCAACCAGCCAAACCCCGTTTCGGAATGCGCGGGTCGCAGCCCTGAAAGGGCGAAAGTCAATAGCCGGGGGCGTCAGCCCCGGGAAGCGTTGGCGCGAGGGGATAAGCCCTGAAAGGGCGACAGAAATCCGCGGCGACTGAACCCTTCTGCCGCCCCTCCGGGGCTGGGTGTGTCGTGTTCTCACATTCCGGGGGCTGACGCCCCCGGCTATTGGCTACCGCCCCTCCGGGGCTATGCGCCTCCTCATCCTGCCCCCCCCCGCTTGGTTCCCCGTTCCCCCAAACCGGCTCCCGGCCCGCCCAGACTATCATGCACCCGCCGCTCCCCATGGCTGCCGGGCTGCTCGACGGGTTGAACGCTGTTGGCGAGCGGGGCTCCAATTATCAGACTCAAGGCAAAGATCCCCAAAGTAATATACATATATCCTCGCAGCTTTTCTCTCTCTGGGATCATTGTCCCGACAAGCCGTTCTCGCCACCCAGTGCGTCCAGATTGAACGTGGCGAGCCAACCAGTGTTGATTACACGTCCGAAAAACGTGGGGTACGGCCATATCACGACTCAATTTACCAAAGCTCCCCCCCCAACGCTCCCGATAAGTATAATGTCGCTGGTGGTTTACAGAAATCCGGGTGATCATCGTACATCACCCGCGAACGTTTTTCATAGTTATACTGGGCGACATGGCACCTCTCGAAGGTTGCCGATGCGCACATTTACTTTGTCCGTCGAACGATCAAACCACGCTTGTTCGGTATGTCCCGAGCTCAGCCTCGCATGGTCCGCGCGGGACGGGGCCGCGCGACATTCCGCGCGCCTGGCAGGCCCGACACGCGTGCTCGGTTTGGTCGCCGTGCTGCTGAGTGCGGCCGCGGCGGACGCCGGCTCAGTCAGCACGCCGGGGACACTACCCATCACGGCCGACCAGGTTGCGGCCGGCAGCTATGTCGGCACGGGCACGACCCCAGCGATTAGCGAAGGGGCGGCGGGCGAATGGGGCAACGGCACCACGATCATTATCGAGCCCCCGAGCGGGTTCCGATTTGACACGAGCGCTTCGATCACCGCGTCGGTTGACGCCGGCGACCTGACGCTCTCGGCGCCGACAACGAAGAATCCGAACAACCCGTTTACGATCATGTTCTTCGTCAACACGGCCAGTACGGTCGCCTCGACGATCAGTTTTACCGGGATCACGCTGATGCAGGACGACACCAGTTGCGATCCCGGCGCGCAGGTCGGAGATCGGAGCGACATCATTGTTTCGACCAGCGCCGGCTCCCCCGCCATGAACAACGTCGCCCTGGTCGACGTCTCGGTCACGCACGGCGCGGCCCACCATCTGGAGTTCACCACGTCCCCGGCGAACACCGTTGCCGGTAATGACCTGCTACCGGTGGTCACGATCCGCGACCAGTGCGACAATGCTTGCACGACCGACAACCGCACGATCACGCTGGCGATTCAGTCCAATCCCGGCGGCGCCGCGCTGAACGGCACGAAGTCTCTTCTCACGGTCAGCGGCGTCGCGACCTGGACGGCCGGCCAGAGCCTTGACATTGCCGTGACGTCCGACGGCTATACCCTGCGGGCCTCGCACGATGGGGCAGTTTTTACCGGCACTGACACGGTCGACAGTGCGGCCTTCAACATCACCCCCAACATCCCGCACGTGCTGGAATTCACTACCCAGCCCGTCACGACCGACGCCGGCGATGACCTCCTGCCGGAAGTCACGATCAAGGACGTCCACGACAACGTCGTGACCAACGACATCCGTACGATCACGCTGACTTTCCAGGCCAACCCCGGCGGCACCACGCTCAACGGCGACGTGGACATCGTCACCGTCAACGGCGTGGCGACCTGGACCGGCGCCCACAATCTGAACATCACCAAGGTCGCGCAGAACTACCAGCTCAAGGCGACGGGCAGCGGCGCGTTCTCGGGCAGCGACAACGTCAACAGCAATACATTCGACATTACGCCTAACGTGCCGCACGTGCTGGAGTTCACCACGCAGCCGACGACCAGCACGGCCGGCGTGCCGCTGGTCCCGGAGATCACGATAAAAGATGCACACGACAACGTTGTGACCAACGACGACCGCACGATCACGATGACTTTCCAGGCCAATCCCGGCGGGGCCACGCTGCTCGGCGACGTTGACATCCCAACAGTCAGCGGCGTCGCGACCTGGAACGCCGGGCATGACATGAATATCGAAGTGGCGGCAACGGGCTACCAGCTCAAGGCGACGGGCAGCGGCGCTTTCACGAGCAGCGACAACGTCAACAGCAACGCCTTCAACATTACGCCGGAAGCAACCGCCGACCATGTGGCATTCACGGTTCAGCCGGCGAACACGACGGCGGGCGCGGACCTGCTGCCGGAGGTCACGGTCCAGGACCAGTACGACAACACGGTGACGGCCGGCGGGGCGCGGACGGTTACGCTGACGCTGTTGAACGCGGGCGGGGCTACTCTGCTAGGCGACATCGATCTCGACACCGCCGCCGGCGTCGCGACGTGGACCGCCGTCGAGGCGATGAACATTCAGAAGACCGGCACGGGATATCAGTTGCGAGCCACCTGCACCGGTGCCTTCACGGTGTCCAACACGGTTGACAGCGCCGCGTTCAACATCGTCTCCGCCGCGCCCGACACGCTGGAGTTCTCCGTCCAGCCGGTGACCAGCACGGCGGGAGTCACGCTAACGCCGCAGGTCACGATAAAGGACCAGTACGACAACGTCGTAACGAATGATGAGCGGACGATCACGTTGACGCTGTTGAACGCGGGCGGGGCGACGCTGCTGGGCGATGTGGATCTGCTGACCTCGAGCGGCGTGGCGACCTGGACCGGCGTCGAGGCCATGAATATCACGAAGACCGGGGTCGGCTATGCCCTTCGTGCCACCGGCAGCGGCGGGTTCGGAACGTCGAACACGATCGACAGCAACCTGTTTGACATCACGCACGACGTGGCCGTCGGGCTGGAGTTCACCACGCAGCCGGTGAATACGACGGCCGGTGCGAACCTGCTGCCCGAAGTGCGGGTGATAGACCAGTGGGACAACACCGTCACGTCCAACCCGCAGCAGACCATTACACTGACGCTGCACGACGGCAACCCGGCGGGCACGCTCCTGGGTGACGTCGACATCGACACGGTTGCGGGCGTGGCGACCTGGACGGGCGGGCAAGCGCTGAATATCCAGAAAGCCGGCGTCGCGTATTATCTGAAAGCCACCGGCACCGCCGGCAACGTCAATAGCAACACGTTCGACATCACGCCCGAGGCGATCGCCGACCATCTGACGTTTGCCACGCAGCCGGTGACGACCGGTGCCGCCGAGGACCTGCTCCCGAAGGTCGAGATTCGCGACCAGTACGACAACATCATGACCGCCGGCGGACCACATCAGATCACGCTTACGATCGAGAACAATCCTTCCGGTGCCACCCTGCACGGTACCGACGTGCTGGCGACCGCCGCCGGTGTGGCCGAGTGGACGGGTGTCCAGGGCCTGAATATCCAGACGATGGCGGTCGGCTATACGCTAAAGGCCACCGAAACCGGCGGTCTGCCGTTCACCGTCTCCAACCAGGTCATCAGCAACGCCTTCAATATCACGGTCGGACCCATGCACCACCTGGGATTTAGCACCGACCCCGCCACGCCGACCCTCGCCGGCGCCGATCTGCTACCCGTCGTCGCACTCCAGGACGAGTTCGACAACACGATCACCACCGACAACGGCCGGACGATCACGCTGACGCTGATCAACGGCGGCGGTGCGTCGCTCAATGGCGATAATCAGGTCGACACGGCGTCCGGTCTGGCAACCTGGACCGCCGTCGAAAGTCTCGACGTCCACGTCGTCGGAGCAGGCTATAAGCTGGAAGCTACGCACAACGGGGCCGCGCTGCCGGGCGGCGATACCGTGCAATCCGCGGCGTTCGAGATCACCCCCGCCGTCGCCCACCGCCTGGTCTTCACGACCGACCCCGCGAATCCGACCATTGCCGGCGAAGACCTGCTCCCCGTCGTCAAGGTCCTGGACCAATACGACAACGTCGTTACCGGCGACAACGGCCGACAGATCACGCTCACGCTTATCAATGGCGGCGGCGCCACGTTAAACGGCGACAATCAGGTCAACACCGCCTCGGGCGCGGCGACGTGGACCGCTGTCGAAAGTCTCGACGTTCAAGTCGTCGGCACCGGATATAAACTACAGGCCACCAACGACGGGGCGGCGCTGCCCGGCGGCGATACCGTGCAATCCGCCGCGTTTAACATCACGGTTGCGGCGGCGCACCACCTCGCATTCACTACCAACCCCACCTCGCCGACCGTCGCCGGCGTCGACCTGCTCCCCGTCGTCACGCTCCAAGACGAGTTCGACAACACCCTCACGACCGACAACGGCCGCACGATCACCCTCTCGCTCATCAACGGCGGCGGGGCTACGTTAAACGACGATAAGCAGGTCGATACGTCCTCCGGCGTCGCGACTTGGACCGCCGTCGAAAGTCTCGACGTTCGTGTCGTCGGCACCGGCTATAAGCTGGAAGCCACGCACAACGGCGCGGCGCTACCGGGCGGAGATACCGTGCAGAGCGCGGCTTTTAACATCACGGTGGCTCCGGCACACCACCTGGCCTTCACCACCGACCCGGCCACGCCAACCGTCGCCGGCGTCGATCTGCTCCCGGTCGTCACACTCCAGGACGAGTTCGACAACACCGTCACGACCGACAACGGTCGCACGATTACGCTGTCGCTGATCAACGGCGGCGGGGCTACGTTGAACGATGATAATTTGGTTGACACGGCCTCCGGCGTCGCGACCTGGACCGCCGTCGAGAGCCTCGACGTCCGCGTCGTCGGCACCGGATACAAGCTGGAAGCCACGCACAACGGGGCAGCCCTGCCGGGCGGTGACACCGTCCAATCAGCGGCGTTTGCGATCACCTTCGCCGCCGCCGACCATCTGGCATTCACCACCGACCCGGCGGACCCGCCCGTCGCCGGCGTCGACCTGTTGCCGGTTGTGAAGGTACACGACCAGTACGATAACGTCATCACCAGTGACAACGGCCGCACGATCACGCTAACGCTAATCAACGGCGGAGGGGCAACGCTGTTCGACGACAATCAGGTCGACACGGCCTCGGGCGTAGCCGTCTGGACCGCCGTCGAGAGCCTGGACATCCGCGTCGTCGGCGTCGGATATAAGCTGGAAGCATCGCATAACGGGGCGGCGTTGCCGGGCGGCGACACCGTGCAGTCGGCGGCATTCGAAATCACGCCGGTAGATATCGCCCACCACCTGACGTTCACGACTCAGCCGGTGGATACGGTCGCCGGCGCCGACCTGGTATTCGAAGTCGCGATCGAGGATCAGTTCAACAACACGATCACCGGCATCGCCCCACGGACGATCTCGATCACGTTGCTGAACGCGGGCGGGGCCACGTTGATCGGCGACGCCGAAATCGACACCGTCAACGGCGTCGCGACCTGGCCCGGCGTTCCGCCGCTGAATATCACCGTCACGAATGCCGGATACCAACTGCGAGCGACGGGCAGCGGCGCGTACTCCGGCTCCAGTACGGTTGACAGCGCCGCGTTCGATATCACCCCGGCCCTCGCCAACCACCTCGTCTTCAGCACGCAGCCGGCGTCGGGCACGGCCGGCGTGCCACTCGTCCCCGTCGTCGAAATCCGTGATGAATACGACAACGTCGTCACCGGCGACAACCGTCTGATCACGCTCACGCTACTCAACGGCGGCGGAGCCGCGCTGCTCGGCGACTTCGACCTGACGACCGTCAACGGTGTCGCCACCTGGCTCCCCGGACACGATTTGAACATCGAGGTGGACGGCAACGGCTATCAACTCCGGGCTTCGCACGACGGCGCCGCCTTTGCCGGCACCGCCCCGGCCGACACGGTCGACAGCAACGCGTTCAACATCTCGACCAGCGCGGCCCACCACCTGACGTTTACAACCCAACCGGTAAACTCTGCCGCCGGTGTCCCGCTCGAACCACAAATCACGATCCAGGACGAGTTCAACAACACCATCACCGGCGACGATCGGTTGATCACGCTCACGCTGCTCAACGGCGGCGGCGCCACGCTCCTCGGCGATGTCGATCTGACCACCGTCAGCGGAGTTGCCACCTGGCTCCCAGGTCACGACTTGAACATCGAGTTGGTCGGCAACGGATATCAGTTGCGAGCGACGCAGGGCGGAGCCCCGCTGGCCGGATCGGACTCCGTCGACAGCGTAGCGTTCAACATCACGCCGAACGTTCTGGATCACTTCGACGCCGTCCCGAGCGTGGGCATAACGCAGGTGGACAACACGGTTCGGCTAACGATCACGGCTCGCGATCTGCACGACAATGCGATTATCGGCTACACGACGACCGCCGCCATCACTATTTCGACCAACACGGGCGGCGACGCATCCACGATCGATTACGACGACGGCGGGCAGATCCCCGGCTTTATCGACGGCGGACTGACCGCGACTATCCCTCTCGGCACCAACTTCGACGCGGCTGGCGAGCGCTGGGTCGATATCACCAATCGCCGAGCTGAAGCGATTACCATTACCGCCTCCGACGGCGTGGTGACCGACGGCGTCGCGAATGTGACCTGGACCGCCGAGCCAACGCTGAACAACTTCCTGCTCGAGGCCGCACCCGATAACCTGACCGTCAACAACGCCTCCACGCTGACGCTCACGGCCCGCGATCAGTTCAACAACCCGATCCCCGGCTACACCACCACCGCTGCCATCACGATCTCAACCAATACCGGCGGCGACGGCAGCAATATCGACTACGACGACGGCGGAGCCATCCCCGGCTTCGTGGACGGCGGCGCCACCGCGACGATTCCCGCGGCGACCAACTTCGACGCCGGCTCCGGTCAGTTGACCCTCGACATCACGAACCGCCGGGCCGAGCTGGTCACCGTCACGGCTTCCGACGGCGTCGTCACCGACGGGACCGACGGCGTGACCTGGAACCCGGGTAACCCATTGCTGCTCGAGTTCACGACGATCGCCGACCAGGTCGCCGGCGCGCCATTCAGCATAACGATCAACGTCACCGACCAGTTCGGGAACGCCGCCCAGACCGTCCAGACCACGGACATATCGATTTCCGTCGGCGTCGGCAGCGACACTCTCGCGGGAACGACCACCGGTACGATCAACGCGGGCACGACCAACACCACCGTCGGACCCATGACCTATGACACGGCCGAGGTCGGCGTCGTCCTCGCCGTCGAGCGCACCAGCGGCGACTTTCTGGTCGCCGGAAATTCCAACGCCTTCACTCTAACCGGTGCCACGGCAACGAAGTTGATCTTCTCTCCCTCCGCGTGGGGCAGCAAGGATGCCGGCGAGCTCTTCAGCGTGACTATCCAGGCCGTAGACAATAATGACAACTCGACCAACGTCGCGGGTGACACCGACGTTATTCTCGATATGTTCAACGGCACGCCCGCCTCGCTCACCGGTAACACCACCGGAACGATCCTCGACGGCACCGGCAGCATCACCATCAACGGCGTCGTATGTGAGGTGGCCGAAAATCCCGTTCGGCTGCGAGTCAGCCACGACACGGGCGTCCCCACGCTCTCGGCCGGGCTGTCCGACTCGTTTGCTATCTTCGCCGCCGCGGCCACCACGTTGGAGATTCAGAACATCCTCACGCAGTCGGTCGACGTACCCTTCTCGGTCGTCGTCAAGGTGCTCGACGATTACAACAACGACGCCACCGTCGCCGCCGACACGGACATCCAGCTCAGCCTCGATCTTGGAGGCGGCGTTCTCAGTGGCGCGGGCGCTCCGCGGACGATTTCCGCCGGCAGCGGCTCGACGACGTTCAGCGTCACCTACGACACGGCGGAAAACCCGGTCCGCTTGCGGGCGGACGACGTCGCGGTTGTGCTGACCGCCGCCGTATCCAACTCGTTCACGGTTAGTTCCAGCCCGCCCGAGCGGCTCAGATTCCAGGCGATCGACACGCAGACGGCCGGTGTGTCCTTCAGCGTCACCGTCGAGGTCATCGACAGCGGCGACAACCTTGCGGTGGTCTCCGGCGATACGACCGTCACCATCAACGTCAACAGCGGCAACGGCGATTTCTGCGCCGGCTCGGTGGTCTCCGGCACCATCCTGGACGGCAACAGCTCGGTCACCATCGGTCCGCTCTCGTACGACACGGCCGAGAGCGGCGTTAGCTTCTATGCGACCGCGAGCGGCGGAGGTGACAGCCTCGCAGCCGCCAATTCCAACTTCTTCACCGTCGGGTCGGGAACCGCCGCGAGCTTGCGCTTCGTCCTGCAACCGACCAACACGGACGTGACTACGCCGCTCGTCGCGTCCGTGGAAATCATCGACTCACTGGGCAACCGGGCCGACGCGGCCAATCCGGTTACTCTCACGCTCGTGGATGCAAACGGGTGTGGCGGTGCGCTCGGCGGCACCACGACGGTCAACGCCGTCGCCGGCTTGGCGGAATTCTCGTCGGCCGAAGACGTGCTCATCGAGCAGATTTGCAGCGGGTATCGCCTCCGGGCCCACTCGCCCGGCCAGGGCACGGTCGACTCCGCTCTCTTCAACGTCAGTGCCGGTACGAACCTCCTGGCCGCGACGGTGAACGTCTCCATCACGGATGACACGACCGACCTCGGCGTGACCTACACGATCACCGGATCGCGGGTCGTCGATCCGTTCGTGATCGAGTTCGGCCATAAACGTAACATCGACAGTGGCCGAGCGATCGACACCGTCCTCGGCTATGTTGACGTGACCGCCGGCGCGCGGCGCGGCCCCGGCACTCACACGATCGCACTCGGCGACATTCGCTCGAACCTGAACGACTGCCAAGTGATAAACGGCGACCAACTCGTGGTACTGCTCGATGTCGATGACGAGGTTGACGAAGCCGACGAAAGCGATAACGCGGCTTCCGCGACGCTCACGGTCGATCTCGTGCTCGAGTCGGTCACGGCGAACCTCCGGTACGACGATTCACACGCGCGGGTGATGTACACCGTCAACAGCCCGGCCAATGTGCCGAGCTTCGTACTCCGGCTCGGCTTCGATACCGACGGCGACGGAGTGATCGACGATTATGTGCCGGATGTTGAAGCGACCGACGACGATCTCATGCCGGGATCGCACACGATCGAGATCACGCTGGACGATGCGGTCCTGGCGGAGAACCTCAACAGCGACGAGGAGCTCGCCCTGATCGCAATCCTCGACGTGAACGATGATGTGGTCGAGTCCAACGAAAACAACAACACCGCCGGCGAAACCGCAACGTACGGCGACGGTGTTGCCGGAGGTGAGGTTGTCGAGGAAGTTACGACGACGGTACAATACACGGGCCTGTGCGGGGCGCTGGGGCCGTTACCCCTTACCGCCTGCATACTTGGATTGATCGGAATGCGGATTTCTTACCGCATCCCCCGGGCGCGACGCCGAGCACCGTAGCGTAGTATTAAGAGCCGCGGGCCTGAAGCCCGCGCGGTCTTCCGAGCATGAAATGGCCGTCGATACGTGAGGAATCATTCAAACATCCGCCGCAAACGCTTCAGAGCGATCGTCATCAGCATGTTGTTGGCAACTATGCTCGGCGTGTGTCCCGGATGCGACCTGCTCCCCAACGTGCTCAGCTTCGGTGCCGGCTTCATTGCCGGACACTGGTCGGGCACCCAATTCGAGGTCACAACCGTGGAGCGCAGATGCTACCAGAACGGCGTCGAGGTTCCGTGTCCGTAACATTCCCCCGTGACCACCCTGACCCGGAAGTGATTGTGTAAGGGTCCATTTTCCAGCGCGGCAGCGTTGTGAGCATCTACTCCGATCGAAGATCGAAGCCCGCAGCCATCCGAAAGAACTTCTTATCCTTCCATTCCCCACTCGATCATCGGCCTGATTTCACATAGCCGGCAGCAACCTGGCAATTTCATGAACGTAACTACAAGATGTTGAGCAAGAATCCGACAACCTCGAAGGCTTGCAGATGCGTCATAACATGCCTAAAGTAAAGCTGTTGCGGGCGTAGCTCAATTGGTAGAGCATCAGCCTTCCAAGCTGAATGTTGCCGGTTCGACCCCGGTCGCCCGCTTTAGGTCAGAGTCAGACAACCGGCCACTACTCGTGTCCGCACCCTTCACGAGCCGGGCGGTTACGGCAGCACTTCCGAGCAGTCGGTCAGCTCGCCATTTTGGTAGCATAGCGTTTCCGTGGTAGTGGGCATGGTCAGGTCGCGGAGCAGCCAGCCGGCGCCGAAGGTCGCCAGGTGTGATCCAACCAGCCACTCCTTACAGCCGGTCGTCGTGCCGAGCAGGGCGGCGGCCGCGAGGGTCGCCACAAGCCATGTCGTGATTCTGCGTTGCATTCTGTACTCCTGTCCGTGTACGCCACGTACGGCTCGCCGTTGTAGAAAGCGAGCGACGTGTAGCCAGCCATACCGGCCGAGAACCCCGCCGAACCGACGTTTTCCCAGCCCTCCCCCGCGGCCGGGCAAACGATGGCCAAGCCAAGAACAGTTGAAAATGCCAACCAGCGTCCGCGCAAAATGTGCCGTTTCATGATCGTCTCACCTCGTAAAAGCAACCGTTTCCAGGTTTGTCAGTCCCTATCGTGTCTTCTATCGGCACCACTCCGCCCTGCCGCTTATGCTCATGTCGGACAACCCCTGGGCCCCGATCAACATCGGTGCGTGTGGTGTGCCACTGCTCTTGGGCAGTGTCTTCTTCGGCCGTCAGGCCGGTGAAAAGCCCGGAACGACAGCACACCCACACAAATGAGACTCATCCCTGCTCCGACGTCGAATAAGTGTTGCGGCGATGGCGGGCTTGTGCTATTTTATCAAACACGCATATCGAATTCGGTGTTTTTGATCCGTCCGTGTAGCTTACAGGGAGTGGATTGTCATTTGAGCGAGGTGGGGGGAAGCAGACACCGCGAGGCAAGCGCGCCTCGTCCAAGGAGACAGAGATGTTATCGAAAAAGGACCGCACTTCTACTGTACATGCGCGCGCCCTTTGCACGGTCGCGCGGCGTTTCCCGCAATCGATCCTGGGCCTGGTCTGTGTGGCGGGCCTCAGCCTGAGTCTGACCGGTTGTCCCGGACTCCCCGGAACCGCATTGTGGGTCGAAAATCTGTTGTCCGCCCCCACGGCCGTCACGTCAATCATGCCCGACAGCGGCCCGACCGGCGGCGGTACCGAGGTCACGATCCGCGGCGTGTACTTTGAGACGGATACCGGCGTGCTGTTTGGCGAGCACGCGGCGCTCAATGTCGAATATGTGAACGAGGGTCTGATGCGCGCGACGACGCCCCCCCAGGGCGATGGAACAGTCCCCATCGTGCTCATCGCTCCGGACGGCCGTGAACTGACAACGGAATCTTCGTTTGCGTACCTGGCCGCCGAAGCGCCGACGCAACCAGCGGCGCCGGCGATCGTCACGATCGAACCCGACCGTGGTCCGGTCGGCGGTGGCACGCCCGTGACCATTACCGGCAGCGGTTTCGGCACTGACGCGGGCGTGCTGTTTGGCGACGCCGCCCCGGTGGAGTTCACCGTCGTCAACGACTCGCTCATTATGGCGATCACGCCGGCGCACGAAGTGGGCGTAGTGGATGTGGCGGTCTTCAGCAGTGGGGGCCGGACCGACGTTGTCGTTGGCGGCTTCGCGTTCGTTACTCCCGATCAGGTGGCACTTGTCGTTGACGCGGTCACGCCGAGCAGCGGCCCCTCCGATGGCGGCACAATGGTGATGATCGAAGGCAGCGGTTTTGTGGTTGGAACCGCCGTTTTCTTCGGCTCAAGCGCCGCGAGCGACATCACGGTTGTGAACGACGGGGTCATCACGGCGACGACGCCGCCGCACGCCGAGAGTGACGTGCTGGTGGAGCTACGCGCGCCCGACGGCCGCGAGGCGACCGCCGACCAGGCGTTCACCTACTATTTCGGCCGTGACAGCGACGGTGACGGCCTGAGCGACATACAAGAGACCGAAGGCTGGGACATCTGGGTCGATTACTTCGGCATCGGGCTGGGCGTCGACACGTTCGGTAACTTCCCGGGCCTGTACTCGGTAACCAGCGATCCCGACAACCCGGATACAGACGGCGACGGTCTGAGCGATCACGAGGAATACCTGATCATCTCCGACCCGCGCAAGATCGACACCGACGAGGACGGCCTGGACGACGCGGAAGAGGTGAACCGTTGGCTCACCAGCCCGATCTCGGTCGACACCGACGGCGACAGCCGCGGGCCCACCGGCGAGCTGGTGCCGAACACGAATCTCTTCGACGGGGCCGAGCTCAAGATCGATTTCGCCAACGATCCCACACACACACCGGCGATCGACGCGACGTCACCCAAGCTCGCCGACACCGACGGCGACGACCGCACCGATTGGGAGGAGCTGGACAACCCGCTCTGGCATCCGTTGATCGCGGACCTGCCGCGGGTCGAGATCGGCCTGGAGGACGACCTCGATATTCGCCTGAACGTCGAGTACGCCGAGGAGCAGGGCACGTCACGCGAGTACGGGCAGGCGACGACGACCAGCCACACGGCGACCGACACGTCCTCGCGCGCGCACATGTTTGGCGTGGAACTCGGGATGACGTGGGGCATCGAGGGCACGGCGACTGCCGGGCTATTCCAGTGGGGAAATACCACGCAGAGCTTCGAACTGGGTCTGACGCTCAAGACCGAACACACGTGGGAATACAGTCACGAGGATGCGTGGACCAACCAGCAGGAGTATCACGAGTTTCAGACCGATTCGCTGAACCTCACGGAAACCTACGCGACCGGTTCGATGTCCGGTGGCATCCGCATCACCAACGCCGGCAACGTCGCCTATCACCTGCACAACCTGGCGATGACCGTTCGGATACAGGAACGCGGCGTGGATCCCGTCACCGGAGCGTACGTCGCATCATTCAAGACGCTGGCCACACTGACGCCAGCGCTGGAGGACGGCGTGACGCTCGCCCCGGGAGCCTCGACACCGGTCCTGCAGGTACAGGCGGAGGACGTCAACGCTGACCGGGTCAAGATGCTCCTGGCTCAGCCGAGCGCGCTGTACCTCGAAACGGCCTACTTCGATGTCGAGACCGCCGAAGGGCTTAACTTCGCGTTCATCGAAGAGGTCACGCAGACCCGCACGGTGGGCATCGTGATCGACTTCGGCGACGGGAACATCGAGCACTACCGTGTGGCGACCAACGTGAACCGAAACGCGGACGGCACGTACGCCGGCGTCAACTTGTACCGGGAATTGACCGAACTCCTCGCGATTCCGATTACGACCGTGGACCAGGATTTCAACGGCGATCCGATCCCGACCCGCCTGGGCCAGGTTCGCGGGATTCCCGAGGGCGGCCCCACGCCGGAGGCCTTCTGGACCGCCGCCGGTAGCAGTGCCGACTTCGAGGACGAGACGGTCGGATTCGAGGACATCCGGCTGTATGCCGGCGACACGGTCATGCTCATGTTGGTCCGCGATCAAGATGGCGACGGACTGAATGCGTATGAGGAGGATCTGTACGGCACGTCGGACGGCGATCCCAACGATCCCGAGGCCCTGGACTTCGACGGCGACGGACTGACGGATCTCGAGGAAGCCCGGCCGTACCGGTTGCCCGACGATACGCTCGTCGAGACCGGCTGGGACGTCCAAGTTGTGGGCGAGGATTCGTATCACGTGTTCTCCGATCCGCGCGCCGCCGATGCCGACGACGACGGGCTCAGCGATCTGGACGAGAAGCGCGGTCTCGACGGCCTGCTGCCCGACGATCCAAATGATGCCGGCGACGCGACCGACCCGAACAAGAAGGACACCGACGGCGACGGGATTCCTGACGCCGATGACTTGGCGCCGACCTTCCCGGCGCCCAAGCTGAAGGTCCATCCCGACGGATCAGGCGATGATGGTCTGACCTGGGATACGGCCTACACCGAGTTGGGGGACGCCGTATCCGAGGCCGCCAGCCGCAACGCCAACGCCGATCCAGCCGACGACGTCGGCGAGATCTGGGTAGCGGAGGGAACGTACGTCCCGAGCGAACCTCTCTCGTTGCCGAGTTCCCTCGGCCTGTACGGCGGCTTTGTCGGGGACGAGACCAAGCGCGGCCAGCGCAACCCGGACCCCATGACCAACAACACAGTGATCCGCGGCCATTTGTTCTTAGGCGATTCGGTGATTTACGTGATCGGCGCCACCGGCATCGAAATCGACGGATTCTCGATCAGCGACTGTCTCTTGCATCCGGCGGTTGAGATCGTCAGCGATCCGATCGATCCGGATCTGATGGAGATCACCCTCCGCAATCTGCACTTTGTCGACAACGTGTCCGGATTAAGCGGCGGCGCGTGCGCTATCGCCGGCCTGGGGAGCGACGCCATCTGCAACGTGAGCTTTGAACGTTGCGTGTTCTCCAACAACCAAGTCTACGACACGAACGGCGGGGCTTTGGCCATCATGGCACTGTTTGATGCGACCGTCACCGTGCAACTCAGCGAATGCCACTTCCTCGACAACTGTGCGGCAGGCGACGATATGAATGGCGGCGCGATCTTATGTCTCAACTCCATTCTCACGCTCGACGAGTGCACGTTCTTTGGCAATAGTACAATGGATGGACATGGTGGCGCCATCGCCAGTTACGACTCCACCATCAGCATCGATTCGTGCAACTTCGACAGCAACCGCGCGGAGCGCGATAGCGGCTCTTTTCGTTATGTCGAGGGCGGTGCCATCCGCCACGAGGGGGGCAGCCTACGAGTCGCCAACTCCCGTTTCGTTCGGAACAAGGCTGTTCAGTACACAGGATCATTCGGCCATCACGACGGCGGCGCCATCTGGGCTAAAGGGCCTGCCGATGTTGCTGTGACAAACAGTGTGTTCTGGCAGAATGAACTCGAATTCAACTACTCGTTTAATTCTTGGTACGGAAGTGCGCTGTACTTCGAGTCTGTTGACAACAGTTGCCTGACGAACTGTACAATCGTTGGAAACGTCGGGTACCAGGACGGCGGTGCCGTGTATTACGATTCCTGCACAGGAGGAACGATCCAGAACTGCATCATAGCCCACAACGACAGCGACCAGTTGGGCGGCAGCGGCTTCACCCTCACGCACTGTTGTGTGTATCCCGAGAACTACCCCGGCGTCGCCGTGCTGGACGTCGAGCCCGGCTTCCCGGAGGGTTGGGAGGATTCGGGCGACCTGCACCTCGCTGCGGGCTCGCCGTGCATCGACTATGGCAACAACTTCGTCGATACGGATCCGGCCGAGCCGGGGCCGCAGTACTTGCCGCTGTTCGATCTCGACGGCCTGCCCCGCTTCTTCGACGGCAACGACGACGGCGAGGCCACCGTGGACCTCGGTGCCTACGAGTACCAAGGCGGCGACCTCGGCGGCTAGCAGTCCGCCGCATAAGTCATGTAGCGGCCGACCCCCGAGTTGGCCGATCACGCGAGCGGCTGTTTTCCCGTACTCCACGGCCGACACGGGGGTCGGCCGCTACGGTCTATAGGCAACGCCGGTGAAAAGCTCGGAATGACAGCACACCCACGCAGGCCGGCGATGTTCTTACCCACATACTTGCGATCCGCCGTGCCCACCGGCAAGTGGCGGAGGGTTCGGGGTTCAGGGTGTGGGGTTCAGGGTGCGTCTTAACGCAC
The DNA here is from genome assembly GCA_030612705.1 of Phycisphaerae bacterium. Taxonomy (GTDB): domain Bacteria; phylum Planctomycetota; class Phycisphaerae; order UBA1845; family Fen-1342; genus JALSRY01. The sequence continues at coordinate 16,416 of JAUWNI010000053.1, forward strand.
CATTCGAATGTGGACCCGGGGTTGGTGCGGCAAGCCGGACTCTGCGTTACTGGACACGGAGAGTTCTATCATGGATACGGAACTCAAGTCTCGGACTACGTCGGCGGCTTAGTCGTTCCTTGACACAGAGGTATCCCTGATCAGGTATGTCTTCGACACAACATCGTGAACCGTCAGTCGTTCTCGACGAGTGAACGGGTACCAGAAGCAGAGAAGCACCGAGACGGGCAGCAGCGCGACACGCACGAATGCCCTGAGAGCTGAGGGGGGCGCGCCGAATTCGTCGACCACGCGCAAGCCCCGGCTCTTCATGGCAGGCGTGCGACCATCTCGCATGATGCAGCGCCACGCGTAGGTCAACGGTATGCCAAGGTATAGTACAATCGGGCACACCATACCTATCTTGCCTTCTGGAAGGTCTCCATCCAGTATTCCAGGAAGCAGCGCATGCAACAGGAACCCCGCAATCACAACGTATATTACGTAGCGCGCCGCCGCGTTTCCGGCCGCACAAAAACGGTCGGTAAGTGACGCACCTGAGGCACGCTGGCGAACGCGAGCATGGTTTAGATGAACGGGATCTGACTCTGTGGTTAGTCTCGCTTCTGACATCTACAGCATTCCCAACGGCATGTCCCCTTCAAGGCGCATATCGTTCCGGATACACTCAGGGGCGCGAGCCGCGTAGATGCGTTTCGGACGTACCCTACTTAGCCCTGTAGAGTACGTCTCGGACGCACCCTACTAACCTGGCCATGCGAACTGACTACGACAGCAGATTGAGCACTGTGCCGGCGTTCTGGTTGGCGATCTTCAGCACTTTCGTGCTGGCCGCCATCAGGATTTTCGACCTTGCCAGATTGCTCGTCTCCTCCGCGTAATCCGCGTCCATGATCTGGCTGTGCGCGGCCATCAGGCTCTCGCGTTCCACCGCCAGTGAATTCTGCCGCGTTTCGACGTTGTATTTCTGATACGCGCCGATCTCTCCGCGCGCTTCGGCAAAGGTCGTGGTCGCGTCGTGGATTACGGTTTCGATATCTTCATAGTTGCCGCTGCGCAGGTCGTTCGCGCCCCCGCTCATCAACGAAGCGACCGCATTTGAGGCGCTGCGCAACTGCTCGGCCAACTCCTCGTTGCCCCCGTCGGGCAAACTGATGCCGTCCAGGCTCGAGATCGTATCCTGGGCGAACCGCTGGATGCTCGACGCCAGGCTGTCGATCTGCATCTGGTTGGCTTCGATCTCGGCGTCGCTGAGCGCGCCCGAGTTCGCGCTCGCGACTTCCAGGCCGCGGAGCTCGCTCATCATCGACGAAAGCTGAGCGGCATGCCCGTCCGCGATGTTCGCGTTGGAATGGACACGCTGTAAAGCGCGGCTTTCCCCGTCCAACGCCGCGATCGCCGACTCGAGATTTGTCGCCGCGATCAGGCCGGCGGGATCATCCCGGCCGGCATTGATCCGCCGACCTGTCGCCAACCGTTGCAGAATCCTGTTCTGTTCAACGGAGTTCTTCTGGTACATATGCTGCTGTAACAACGTGTTGTTGGATATTCTCCCGATCATGTTGGAAGCATTAAATTCATTCGCCACAAGATCAAGAAATACTTTCCGCCGAACAGAAAGGCGTTATTTATAGGTTTCCGAGCGTTTCCCCGCGTCCGTAATGCCGGCCGCGCGATGGCCCGCACAGTGGAGCCGGCGTGTCCCCACGCCGGTTTCCGGGCCGAGGACGGCCCGGCTCTGTTGCATGATCGCGCGCGGTCGGAATGACATTCAGACGCCACCCACTTTCGTGACGCTCACCCCCGTGCATATATGGTGGAATCCTGACCGCTGGCCGAACCGCCGCTCATCAACTACGATTCGGCCTTGTGAATACTGAACCAATATCCACCATATTATCGCGCGTATCGAAACCGTAACTACCATGAGCAACCCAGGCCTCTCATATGACGAGCTACACGAAGCCTGGCCGCTGCTTTCGATCGAGGACCGGGTCGAGGGTTTCACGCTGCTCTCGCGAGCCGAGTCCGAAGAGTTGTTCGACATGCTCGATGCCCGCGAGCAGGCCGAGTTGATCCTCGATCTACCCCCCGGCCGACGGCGCATCTGGATGCGTCTGCTCGCCCCCGACGACGCCGCCGACGTCATCCAGGAAACCGAGTCGGAAGAGGACCGCGCCGTCCTGCTCGACCTACTCGACGAGCCCACCCGCAAAGAGGTCCTGGCCCTGCTGGCCTATGCCGAGGACGAAGCCGGCGGATTGATGAACCCGCGTTTCGCACGGCTGCGACCCGACATGACCGTCGATGCCGCCATCAGCTACCTCCGCCGACAGCGTGAGGAGCAGGTCGAAACGATTTACTACGCCTACGTGCTCGACAACCAGCAGCATTTGAAAGGCATCGTTTCGCTGCGTGAACTCGTGACCGCCTCGCCGCACAAGCAGGTACGCGAGGTCATGAACACCGAAGTCATCAGCGTTCAGGAGGAGACCGACCAGGAAGACCTTACTCATATCTTTGCCGAGCACGACCTCGCCGCCATCCCGGTCCTCGATGAGAACGGCCACATGAAAGGAATCGTTACGGTCGACGACATCGTCGACGTCGTCCGCGAGGAAGCCACCGAGGACATGCATAAGATCGGCGGTACCGAAGCTCTCGACGCCCCCTACCTGCAAGTCGATCTGCTCGAAATGCTCAAGAAACGCGCCGGCTGGCTCGCCGGTCTCGTCCTGCTCGGCTTCCTCAGCGTCCTCGTCATGCGCCACTACGAAGGTTTGCTCGATAATGCCGTCATTCTGGTACTTTTTGTCCCACTGATAATCAGCAGCGGCGGCAATTCCGGCTCACAGGCCGCCACCCTGGTCGTTCGTGCCATGGCACTCGACGAAGTCCGTCCGCGGGACTGGTGGCGGGTCATCCGACGCGAGGTGGCCGTCGGCCTGACACTCGGCACGACCCTAGGCATCATCGGCCTGATCACTTCCGTCTTTTGGCTGTCATTTTTTGACAGCGGCGGCGGGCACCACTTCGCCATCGCGCTAACCGTCGCGATCAGCATCCTCGGCGTGGTTTTATGGGGTACTATCGCCGGCTCGATGCTGCCCTTCCTACTGCGTGCGTGCAGCTTCGATCCCGCCAGCGCCTCGGCACCACTGGTCGCGACACTGGTAGACGCCAGCGGCCTGGTCATCTACCTCGGAATCGCCAGCATCGTCCTCAGCGGTATGCTCTTTTGATATCCGATGTAAGTGTGTGGCACCGGCGTGTGTGGGAGGGTGCCCCATCCCGTTCCGAGTGCCTGTCTGGCAGGCACTCGGTCGGGGTGGGGGACCGATTCGAGGGAGCAAGGTCGGTGCAGGTTCGAATCAGTCCCCCATCCCGTTCGCCTGCCCTCCGGGCTGGCGAAACGGGATGGGGCACCCTCGCTCTTTTGACATCCAATATGTGTGTGATACCGGTGTGTGCTGCACCGGCGTGTGTGGCACCGGCGTCCCGCCGGTGGTATTACGGCCTATCCTCAGTCCTCCGCGCCAATTGCCGCGGCCAGGGCACGTTCGCGGCCAGCTTCACGCGCAGGTGCAGCAGGGCCGTCTGAAGCTGCGGGTCGACATCCGGTGCCTTAAAAGGATCGCTCCGCAGCAGCTTGATATCATCTTCCGAGAGCAGGTCATCCTCGTCGTCGTCGTCTTCCTCCTCATCGTCTTTCAACGCCGCCAACTCCTGTTCCCGCGCCTCTTCATCCAACTCCTCTTCCGGCTCCTCTTCGTTATGAATAACAAACGCTTTACCCTGACGCTCCAAGACCTTCGTAAACTCCTTCGGCGTCAGCTCGATCGTCCAATCCGGATCGACGCCCCACTCCTCCGCGTCGGGTTGCTTGTGCGGAGACTTCCCATTCGGCAGATAATACAACGCCGTCGTCAACTTGAGCCGCGCCTTGGGCCTATCCTGGCTGAACCATCCGCGGCCACGGTCGAGCCCGTACACGCGCTGCACGCTTCCCTTACCGAACGTGCGTTCGCCGAGCACCATCGCCCGATCGTGATCCCGCAGCGCCCCCGCCAGAATCTCCGACGCGCTGGCACTATGCTCGTTGACCAGCACAACCAGCGGCAAATCGGTGAAGTCGGCTTTCCCGGTCACGGGCAGCGTATGTGACTGCTCACGTCGCCCTTCGGTCTTGACGACCTCACCCTTCTCCACGAACGTGCTGACCGTCCCGACCGCCACGTCGAGCAATCCGCCGGGGTTGTGGCGTAAGTCCAGAATCAATCCCCGCATACCCTGGCTCTTCGCCTCGACCAGCGCGTCGTGAAGCTCCTCCGTCGAGTCGGGATTGAAATTCGTCAGACGGATCAGCGCAACACCAGCTTGCTGGTCGAGCATGAAGTTCCAATGCCCGGCGTCGATGCGTTCGACCCCGCGAATCGTCGTCAACTCGATCGGCCGACGTTTCAGCACAAAATCGATCGGCTCGCTCTTGCCGGCCCGATACATCGTCAGCACCACCTGCGTCCCTTCCAGACCGGTAATCTCGCGAACCGCCTTGTCCGTCGTCCAGCCCTTCGTCGTCCCGCCGTCAACTTCGATGATCAAATCCCCCGGCTGAATCCCGGCTTCCAACGCCGGCGAATTCTCCAACGGCGTCACCACCTTCAGCCGACTGCTCACTTCGTCGATCCCCAACTGGATTCCCACCCCGACGAAGTTCCCCACCATCATCTTGTCGAATTCCTTCGAATCCGCCGGCCAGACTATCGACGTGAAGTCATCCATCTCCTCGATCGCACCCTCCATGAACTCGATGATCAGCAGCCCGGTCGGCAACGAGACGCTCTTCTTGTTCTCTTCCGCGATCGTGTTGTAAAGGCGTCTTAACTCGTCGTGCGTATACGCGACGCGATTCCGCAGCTTCCGCCGCTCGGCTTCGAGCTTCCCCAGAAAATACTCGCGCGCCACCGGGTCGGCCACGCCGTCGAAATCACCCGCGGCGTCCGCCCCCTTGTACAACTTCGTCGTGCCGCACAACGCCACCAGGTTGTCCAGCGCCCCTTCCGCCATCTTCTTGAAATCGGGTTCCTTGTAATAATTCTCGTTGACCAACGTCAGCGTGCGGAACAACAGACTGTCGCTGACGTCCTTGATTCGGCGTTGCAGGTCCTCGTGCGTCTTATAAATCAGTTCCAGCCGCGCGTGCCGCGCCGCCCGCTCCCGCAACGACTCGACTTCTTTATCTTTCTCGTCGATCCGATGCAGCAACATGTAAAACGCGTGCGCCTTGGCCCACCGCTCACTCTGCGCATATTGCTCCGCCGCGGAAAGAACTTTCGGCCGCAACTCCCGGATCAAAGCTGAAGCGGCGAAAGCCTGTTTGTCATCGGTGTACGCGGACGCCTGGGCCGCGAAGCTCAACGCCAGATAGACCTTTCCCTCTTTGAATTGCTCGGCAGCCTGCTCGACGTTCCACTCGAAGGTCTGCTGCCGCAACTGCTCGCGCGAGCTGACGACGTTCTGGTACGAATCCAGCCAGTTGTTTACCTGCTCGACCTGCTCGGGTGGTTTCCCGCTCTCCAGCAATCGTCCGATCGCCGCCTGCCCGGTCTCGTAATCGCCGCGCAGGATCGCCGAGTACGCCGACTTCAGCGACTCATCCGCCGCCGTCGCGGCGACGGCCGCCCAGCAGAGTAAACACGTCAAGAAGCAGCTTGCTTTATGTGGAAGCTTCATACCCGTCCCTTTTGGTTGGGAATACTGTCATTCCTATTCATCCAGCGGAAGAACACCAAGTTCCGTCCCTTCCCTAAGTTTACAAAATTATACGACCGTCGGGACGCCCGGCCCACCTCATAAAATCCTTCCACGACGCCAACTCGGACGCCTAACCTCTCCAAATACCGATTCACGCTATCTTTATCTGCCATTCGCCACGCTGTTCTTGTACGCATCAACACTCCAAATGGTTGCCAGTCCGGGAAAAACGCGCATCATGCAGCACATGGAGACCGCCGCCAGGAAACCAACCGTCTCGGCCACCCCGACCCCGACGATATCTTCGGACGCGGTCCTCGGCATCGATCCCGGCCTCCAACGCACCGGCTACGCCATCCTCACCGCCCGGCCCGGCTGCGAGACCTGCCGCGTCATCGAGGCCGGCGTTATCCGCCTCAACCCCCGACAACCCATGGAATGTCGCCTAGTCGAACTGGAGAACGGCCTCGACCAGCTTATCACCACGCATCGACCCACCGTCATGACCTGCGAACAGCTCTACGCACATTACCGGCACCCGCGAACCGCGATCATCATGGCCCACGCCCGCGGCGTCATCCTCGCTCTGGCCGCCCGTCGCGGACTCGAAATCATCCACGTCGCCGCCACACACGTTAAGAAACACCTCACCGGCAGCGGCCGGGCCGGCAAGGCCCAGATCCAGCGCGCCGTCGCGGCTACCCTGAACCTGCCGACAATCCCCGAGCCCGACGACGTCGCCGACGCCCTGGCCGTCGCCCTCTGCGGCCTGCGCATGCGCCAAGCCGAACCTCGCGAAAACGGCGCCGCCGAAGGAGGTCGATCGTGATCTGTCGGCTGACCGGACGCATCGTCAGCGTCGGCGAACAGGCCGTTCTGGTCGAGGTGGGCGGGCTGTGTTACGAATTGCTCCTGCCGGCTTCGTCGCTGCCAAACATGCAACGCCTCGTCGGCGAGGAGATAACGCTCTTCACGATCCAATATCTCGAAGGCAACCCGACTGGGACCAACTTCGTCCCGCGTATGATCGGCTTCACCTGCGAGACCGACCGCGAGTTCTTCAATAAATTCGTCAAGGTCAAAGGCGTTTCCATGCGCAAAGCGCTCCGCGCCATGGCCATCCCGGCCCACCAACTCGCCGCCGCCATCGAGAGCGACGATAGCGGCCTGCTCACGAGCCTGCCCGAGATCGGAAAGAAAACCGCCGCCCAGATCATCCACGACCTGCGCGGCAAGCTGGACCGTTTCCTCGCCCCCAGCGCCGCCCCGCTGCCGACGCGCGAGCTGACCGACGCCCAGAAGGTGGCCCTGGAAATCCTGATACAATGGGGCGACAAGCGCCCCGACGCCCAGCGCTGGATAACCGCCGCCATCGAAAACGACAAGAACCTGACACAACCGGAGGACATAGTCCGCGCCGCCTACAAAATAAAACACGGCGCCCCGTAGCGTCCGCCCCCCGCGGCGGACGTAGAATGCGAACAACCGAACCCGCCGGAAACCAACGAATGATGAAAACTGAACCCTGAACCCCGAACCCTGAACCCCGAACCCTGAACCCCGAACCCTAAACCCTAAACCCTGAACCCTAAAAAAATGTCCATCGAACGAGTCTTCACCCAACCCGGCCCCGACGAGGAAACCTACCTCACCTCCCTGCGCCCGCAGCGCCTGAACGACTGCATCGGCCAGGAGGCGGTCCGCCAACAATTGCTAATCGCGCTCGAGGCCGCCCAGCACCGCCGCGAACCGCTCGACCACGTCCTGCTCGACGGCCCGCCCGGACTCGGCAAGACCACGCTCGCGCACGTCATCGCCAACGAGATGAACGCCGCCATCCGCGTCACCTCCGGCCCGGCGATCACCCGCCAGGGCGACCTGATGATGATGCTCACGCAGATGGACACCGGCGACATCCTCTTCATCGACGAGGTCCACCGCCTCCACACGGTCGTCGAGGAGTTCCTCTACCCCGCCATGGAGGACTTCCGCGTCGACTACACGACCGACAGCGGCATCGGCGGGCGAACCGTCAACTTCGCGCTCAAACGCTTCACGCTCATCGGCGCCACCACGCGGGCCGGCATGCTCTCGCAGGCGTTGCGAACCCGTTTCGGACTCGTGTTTCACCTGGAGTACTACACCACGACCGAATTGACGGAGATTGTCGCCCGCAACGCCGATCTGTTGAAAATCAAGTCCGCACCCGCCGCTCTCGAGCGCCTCGCCTCGCGTGCCCGCGGCACGCCACGCATCGTCAACCGCCTGCTCCGCCGCGTCCGCGACTACGCCCAGGTCCGCGGCGACGGCACCATGACGCCGGCGGTCGTCGACGCCACGATGGAAATCCTCCAGGTGGACGAGCTCGGCCTGGACTCGCTCGACCGCGCATACCTAACCGCGTTAATCAAACACTACGACGGCGGCCCCGCCGGCATCGAAGCCATCGCCGCCACCATGGGCCACGAACGCGACACACTCGAAGACGTAGTCGAGCCCTACCTGCTCCAACTCGGCTTCGTAATCCGCACCCCCCGCGGCCGCGTTGCCCGGCCGAAGGCGTATGAGCATTTGGACTTGACCGCCCCGAAACGCACGGCGGATGAGCCGACGCTGTTCGAGTAATCGGGGGCCTGTGGCCGCCGTTCCCCCTTAAATCTACTCGAGTCTCGTCGTTGATCGCCGGTCAGTCGTCATTGCCAAACACCATGATAGGAGAACGCTTCGTCTGTCATTTTGGCAGCCGCAGTCGCAGTGCGCCCAGTCCGGCTGTTGCACTCCCAGAGTAGGTCCGCAGCAGTAACACGTTGTCTACAAATACTTTACGTCGCAACATAGCGCAGTGTGGCCATTTTGGCACGAAGCGTGCTTGCACATAACGCGCTAACATTAACCCTAACTCTCGGGAGGCCGAACGTGCCCACCAAGCACCCCTACACAGCATCCGCAGGACAACTGACATCGACCTTTGTCCAACTGCGTCAGTCTCTGCCGCCCCAGATCACGGCTGAGACGCTCCAGAAGCTGGGCCTCGCCCCCAAGAATGAGAGTTACGTCCTTAACGTGCTCCGTTTCCTCGATCTCCTGGGCGAGGACGGGAATGTTGTCGAAGCGAACAAGGAAGTCTTCTACCAACCCGATCCCGGGTTCGCGAAAGCGATCGAACGCCTGGTAAAAGAAAAATACGCCGATCTCTTTCGGCATTTCGGCGATGACGCGTGGACGGCAGAGAAGAGCAAGCTGGTCTCGTACTTCCGAACCACGGATAGCTCAAGCGCTACGGTCGGCAATCGTCAAGCCGGCACGTTCTTGACACTTGCAGGCCTCGCTGGTCACGGCGAAATCCCAGTCGCGAGACCGCGAGGGACGAACGGGGACCAGAATGGACGAGCCGGCGGATCGAAGCCCAGGCGACAGACAAGCAGGAAAAGCAGAGTAACACCAGGAGCCACGCCAGGGGATGACTCCTCGGCCAGCGCTCGCCAGTTCGGACTCACCGTTCGGATAGAAGTGAATCTCCCGGAAAACGGAGACCAAGAGCAGTACGACCGGATCTTCCGCAGCATTCGGGAGAACCTGATTGATGGATAGGCTGGACGCGTTCAGGTCGGTTGTTCGCCGAGTCGGATCGCTGACAGACAGGCGGTTCTCGCCGGAGGCGAATGAACACCCCTTTGAGGCCCGCAACGTCCACCCCGCGCTTCCGCAGACCGTGCGCTCGCTGTTCGATGACGGACACTATGCACAGGCGACGTTTGAGGCAATGAAGTTTCTCGACAAGGAGGTCCAAAGGCACTCCCGAATCGAAGAAACCGGGTTCCCGCTGATGATGAAGGCCTTGGACCCCAAGCGCCCGAGCATACGTCTGACCTCTCTTGGCACCGAGACTGAACGCAATGAACAAGCGGGCTACCGTTTTATGCTAGCAGGTGCCATGCAGGCGATTCGCAATCCTCGAGGACACGAATATTCGGTGAACGACGATATTGGTGAATGCCTCGATCACCTGAGTTTCGTTTCGCACGCTCTGCGCAGGCTGGACTATGCCGGCTACAAGGCCGCATCCACGGAGGGTGGCACGGTCTAGCGTCGCGTCGATCAGCTTTCGATTCTGTGAAGGCCCTGCGGCGACGCTAGGCCGTGGCCTCCCGACTGCGGGTGACCCTCTGCTTGCCCAGCCACGGCCTGGCGGAGCCAGACCGTGCCACCCCGATTCGGGACACGCGTTCGATTCGACGGGTGGCACGGTCTAGCGTCGCGTCGATCAACTCTCGATGCTGCGAACACCCCGCCGCGACGCTAGGCCGTGGTCTCCCGACTGCGGGCGACCCTCCGCTTGCCCAGCCACGGCCTGGCGGAGCCAGACCGTGCCACCCCGATTCGGGACACGCGTTCGATTCGAGCCGCGGAGCGGCGGCTGAGAGTAGCCACGGGCGCGAGCCTTGCTGTTACCCACATCTTCCGATCTGGCTGAGCCACATCGGAGCCTTGTCCCGGAGGGACATTCGACCGTAGCCCAGCGATTTATCGCTGGGAACGTATCGATCTCCAGCGAACCCAAGTCCCGTAGGGACGATTGA
>JAUWNI010000188.1 GCA_030612705.1 Phycisphaerae bacterium
CGGCTTTAATACTGACGATATAAAGGGCATCGAGTTCGAGATCAACGACACTGCCATCGAAGGAAACGGCGCGATGTACCTCGACAACGTCACCGTGACGCTGTACACCACCTGTCCGGTCGACTACGACGGGGACGGCGACACCGACCTCGCCGACCTGGCCGAGCTGCTCGGTTCCTACGGCTGCGGGACGTAGACTTTCCGCAATCCGCAGACCAAAGCAGCATGAAGATGCGCTGCGGGGAGTAGAATTTCGCTTCCCGAAGGACCGCGCGGACTGAAGTCCGCGGCTCTTCGAGTATTGTTGCCCTCTTCAAGTATTATCACGGCCTCGAAAGAAACACTACCCATCAAATCAATCTAGATAGCGCACTGGTGCCACTTCCTGTGCCTAATACCATCTCCGACGTTAGGAGGCCGCCGCAAAAGTCATGTAGCGGCCTGCGCCTCGCAGGCCGTACGCCCAAAGCGGCGTTTCCGACCTATTACGGCCGGCGAGGCGCCGGCCGCTACATCATTCCCTCCCCGTTTCGTGGATTTTGCCCCCACATCAGCTTGCGGCGTAGGGCGCGCCAGATCGAGTGGCGGGGGTTGCGGACGAGCAGGAAGTCGGCGGGGTAGCGGGTGATCACCAGCCGGTCGGAGATTTGGAAGGGTCGGCGTACGTGCCCGTCGAAGGCCACGGTGGTTCCTTCGTTGGCCTGTGTGGCGCGGACCACGATCCGTCGGCGGGCGTCCATCGCCAGCGGTCGAAACGTCAGCGTGTGCGGGCAGATTGGTGTTAGGATGAACGCTTCGGCGGTCGGCTCCAGGATCGGCCCGCCGGCCGACAGATTGTGTGCCGTCGAGCCGGACGCGGTGGCAATGATCAGTCCGTCGCCGCGGATTTCGGAGACCTGGTCGCCGTCGGCCTCCACGGTCAACTCGACCATGCGGAAAGGCGGTCCGGAGAGGACCACGCAGTCGTTGACCGCCAGCGTTTCGAAAGAAGGGCCGTCGTTTTGTTCGAGGCGGGCGCGCAGCATGACGCGGCGAGTGACCGGCAGTTCGCCGTCGAACAGGAAGTCGCCCTCGTTTTCGATTTGGTCGATCGTGAATTCCGCCAGGTAGCCTAGTTTGCCGAGGTTGATACCGACGATGGGCAGTTGCTTTTCGCAGAGTTTGTGGACCGCGCCGATCAGCGTTCCGTCGCCGCCGAGCACGAACAGCAGATCCGGCCGCTCGCGTAGCACTTTGTCGCTGTCGTATGTCAGTTTGGCGAAAACGATTTCGGCCCGCCCCTCCAGCCAACGCTGTAGACGCTCCATCGTCTCGGCGGCGGAGTCCTTCTCGGGTGAACCGATGATGGCAACTCGTCTCATGCGTTTGCACTTCCCGCCGGAGACTGTTTCCGTGAAGCGCCGCGGGCCTGAAGCACGCGCGGCGCCGCGCGGACTGAAGTCCGCGGCTCTTTGAGTGTGACCACTTCTTAAGTATATCGCCTAGTGCTCTGTCCGCCATCGATTGATGGGTTGGTGTGCCACTGCTCTTGAGCAGTGCTAAGCATCGCTGGAAGCACGGACAAGCAAACTGCCGCTTGTCCGTGGCACCCGGCGCGGACTGAAGTCCGCGGCTCTTTGAGTGTGACCACTTCTTAGTATATCGTCTTGGGTGTCTGATCGATAACCGGACTGGGCGTTTCGGTGGGCTTTTCATCCGGGCGCGGGGATGTCAAAATGCGTCTAGTGCGTGGGGCGATTGCTCCGGCCCGGATACACAGCGCGGCCTTTGACCGCAACCAAAGGAACCAAGGGACCAAGGGGCCGAGGGTCCAGGGGGTTGGGTGGCCCATGGCTTTAGCCGTGGGGGACACGAATCGACGGTCCATTCGTGTCCCCCGCCGCTAAAGCGATGGGACACCCAAAGCGAGAAAGTTTCGCGAATAGCGAAGAAATAGGCCGTTAACAGTGTAAGGAGCATGGAATTGCCTGACGCAACGGCGTACGACTTGCTGGCGATCGACCTCGACGGCACGTTGCTCGATTCGAGGCACAGACTACCGCCACGCAACCGGACCGCGCTGCACGCGGCTCATGAGGCGGGGTTGAAAATCGTCGTCTGCACCGGGCGGAGCTTCACCGAAACGCGTCCGATCCTGAACGATATCGGCCTCGACCTCGACGCGGCCGTCACCGTCGGCGGAGCCTTGCTCAGCGATGTGGCGACCGGCAAGACGATCGACTATACGACGATCACGCTGGACGTCGCGCTCGAGGCGTCCCGCTGGTTCCTGGAACGCGACTACGCCGTGCTGTGGCTGCGCGATGCGAGCACGGCCGGCTTCGACGGTTATCTGATCGATGCCGCCCGGCGACATCCCGCGATCGACCGTTGGTTCGAGATCACGCCCTGCCGGATGCGCAATCTCATCGGGCTGCCCGACGACGGCGAGCCCCCGTTGCGCATCACGGTGGTGGACGACATCGATGTGCTCGACGGCGTGTCCGCCGAGTTCGGCCGCGTTTTTGGCGGGCGAATGACCAGCAACATTATCCAAGTGCCGACCTATGGCTTTACCGTGCTCGAGGCTTTCGACACCGGCGTGGATAAGTGGTACGGTATCGAGAAGCTGTGCCGTCGCTGGAAGATCGACCCTTGCCGAACGGTCGCGGTTGGCGACGACGTGAACGACTTGCCGATGATCGCGCGGGCCGGTCGGGGGGTGGCGGTCGCGAATGCGAAACCGGCGGTCAAGGAAGTCGCGGAACAAGTCGTCGCCACCAATGACGAATGCGGCGTCGCGGATTTGATCGAGCAGTTGCTACGCGGTTGAGCAGAACGGAATACACATGGCTTCGTACGCCCGGCTTGAAATCACGCTTATCCTGCTGATCGGGGGCGCCGTTACAATTGTCGCCGGCGTTTTCCTGCATTGGTGGGCACTGTTGCCGGGAATCCTCGCGCTAGCGCTGCTGATGTTCTATCGCGACCCGCCGCGCAAGTCGCCGGCCGGTGATAACCTCCTGCTCGCGGCAGCCGACGGGAAAATCATGAAGGTCGAGCGCGATTACCACGGCGGCGAGGATGACCGCCGCGAGCTTCGCATCGTGATCTTTCTCAGTGTGTTGAACGTACACATCAATCGGAGCCCATGTGCCGGGAGTGTTGCCGAGGTCCAGTACAACCCCGGCGAGTTCCTCAATGCGCTCAAGGCCGAGGCGACGCTTCGCAATGAAAATAACCTGGTTACGATCCGGCCGCTGTCGCCGCTGCCGGGTCCCGTCTACGTTCGCCAGATTGCCGGCGTGCTGGCCAAGCGTGTCGTCTGCACACTCAAGCCGGGGGACGAGGTATCCGCGGGTCAGCGTTTCGGCATGATCAAGCTTGGCTCGCAGACCGAGGTCCGCGTGCCCGAAGACACGCGTTGGGACGTGCTGGTGGCAAAGGGCGATCCGGTCAAAGCCGGCGTGACCGTCCTGGCTCGGCTCAAATCGAAATAGAATCCCCGAATGGGCACAAATCCGTACACACTGGGGGCCTTGGAGGTTTACATCCGATATTATATCTGGTGGGCTGACCGGAGGCGGCGTGACCACGCAGCTTGCTGAACGGAACTGTTGAATGGCCGACTTCTCCTCAAATCGTCTCGAATCGACGGACGGCAACGGCGAGCCGAAACGTCCGTTGCTAAGCGTGGCCCTGCTGCCCAGTGCAGCCACGCTCGGCAATTTGCTGTGCGGGGTATTTGCGATCATGTGTTGCCTGCTGGCGATCCGCTCCGCGTATTTCGACGCCGGCCACAAGACCGCCAATTCGCTACTGTTGGCGTGGTTTCCGACGTATATCGCCGTCGGTGCTTACCTGATCGTGCTTTCGATGATCTTCGACGCACTCGATGGTCGGCTGGCGCGGATTGCCCGCCACACGACGGAGTTCGGCGCCCAATTGGATTCGATCGCGGACATAGTCAGCTTCGGGGCCGCCCCGGCGATGCTCTTTCTGGCATTGCTGCTGCCGCTGGCGGTACCCGCCGACGGCGAGCCGATCGTCAACAAGCTCGAATGGCGCCTGGGGTTGCTGGGGGCTTTGGTCTATGTAAGTTGCGCGGCGATTCGGCTGGCCCGCTACAACGCCGAGAATGTTGAGGGAGAGGAAGCTCAGCGCCGGTTCCGGGGTTTGCCCGTGCCGGGCGCCGCCGCCGGGCTGATTGCCTTGCTGGTTCTCCACGAAGACTTGGTATTTACACAGGCGTTATGGTTCGGCATCGACTGGGCCGTCGGCGTTCGTTGGTCGATTGGGCCGGCGGCGTTCCTGCTCGGCCTATTGATGGTCAGCCGCCTCAACTACGTGCACGTGTTCAACGAATACGTTCGCCGAGACCATCCGCCGATCCATCTGGTCGGCCTGGTTATCCTGGTCGGCATCGGCATTTTCTCCCCGCAGATTCTGCTGGCAGTTCTCGCGACCGTATACGTGCTGAGCGGGGTGCTGTTGAAGTTACGGGGAGGTCGCGTGGGCAAGCAGCCAACCAAGGCGCGTGAAATTCCCACGCGTATTGACGTACCGTAAAGCCCACATTTCCATAGTTACTATGATTGCACGCGGTAGCGTGTTTGTGGCCGAGACGTTCTATTGATCTGCCAACGCTGAATTGACGGATCAGCGTTGATCGGGTGTACCATTGCATTGACGATTGACGATTGACGATTGACGATTTATGGAGGGGGGCGGGGCCAATCCGTAATCGTCAACCGTCAATCGTCAATCCGAGATGGGTTATCCACCCATCAGTTGTGTGTTGACCGCGTACTTATGTTCCATAGCCGTATCGGCCGAGCAATGTTGCGAGGTCGATCATGTCCACATCCCCGTCGCCGTCCAGATCGCCGTCCTCATACACGGCGCCTTCGGATATTCCCCAATTCGAGAGGAGTTCGGCCAGGTCGGCGAGGTCGACGTCGTGGTCGCCATCGAGGTCGCCGATCGGGAACAAGTCGGCCAGATAGAGTCCTTCGTCGCCGTACCAGGCGAACATTCCGTTGTGCAGGCTGGCGTATTTGGAGTTGGAGAAAGTGAGCTGCGTTGTTTCAAAGCCGTCCCACATGAACAGTTTGGGTGAGAAGAGGCCGTCGATGCCGCGACTCCAGATGATTGTATAGTTCCAGAGGGTGGGATATTCGTCGGCGATGCCGCCGGCGTCATCGTCGTTTGTAATCCGCTGCGTTTGGCCATCGATCCAGAAATAGATCTCGCCCTTGGTAAAGTCGCTGCCCACTTCGCTTTGGCCGACCCAGGCAACGGAGCCGTCCCAGACGGACGTGTATGCGCCGTTGCAGTTTCCGTTACCGAGCAGGTATGTATCGGTGCCGTCGAAAAAGAACACTTCGTCGGTATCGGGATCCTGATAGGCATAAGTCGCGACGCCTTCGTCGGTAATGTAGAGGGAGGGGTGAACGCCTCTGATATCCAGGGGAAATGTAGTGTCGCTCGCCGCGTCGTAGTACGTCAACCAGGTATGGTTCTGGCTCCAGATGAGGTCGCCGTTGCTGCCCGCGTCGAGGTCGCCGTCGATGACGCCCGGCGAGTTGGAAACGTTCTCAACCGACCCGTCGGCCCAGCGGAGGATCTCGTTGCTCGAGGCGCCGGACTCGAGGTGACGCCAGGCGATCGATCCGTTTGCGTTTGAAGGCTCCCAGCATTGATTCACGGGTTCGAAGATCAGGGTCGAATCCGAACCGTCGTAGAACATTACCGGGCCGCCGTTCCCGTCGAGAAAGGCGATGGTTCCATTCCACACGCTGGGGCGCGTTCCGTCTTCATGGATAATGACGGGTTCTCCCATGTGCCAGAAGTCGGCGTACGCCGATCCGCTCAACAACAATGCGATTACAGCAGTAAAACAAACCATCCTGGACATATCACTTGGCTCCTTTGTGGGTTTGGGATAAGGGATTAGCCGAATGATTTGCCCAAGGTCCAGCCTTCAACCGGGCCAGGGGTTCAGCCGATGATACCCTTTACCCTCCTCATCGCGTAACGCGGCAAGGAATCTGTTCGTTCCCCCGTGTCGTGTCCGTATTCAACTTCCCAGAATAGCCTTTGTATTTCTCGCTGGCAAGTCTGAATAAATACCGCGTTGCGAGAGGGGGGAGCGCCACGAACGTGGGTGGCGTCTGAATGTCATTTCGACCGTGTCCGCCGCCGGCGGATGCGCGGAGGAATCTAATGCTCTGTCACATCTCGATTTGCGTGTAGCGTCGGCCCCCCGCGGCCGACGTAGATAGCTGAACGCTTCCCGATGGC
>JAUWNI010000205.1 GCA_030612705.1 Phycisphaerae bacterium
CAAGCCATAGTAGTAGGGTGTTTTCCGTCGTCGGTCACAATGGATTTCAAGAAACATGGCCCACCGTACATAGTATTGATCTACGGCAATTATACTATATATATAGCAAACATCAAGGTAATATCAATTATGTACATGGTATATTTTGACATTCTAAAGAGCAACTAACCTGCTATGGTCTAAGCACTTGACTCATTAGCAGTGGGGGAAATTACGTCAAATCACCCTACCTTGATTGTCAGCGTGCCGAGACCGCGACGATCAGCACGTCTTCACTCTTAGGATCAATCCTCCAACCACCCAGAAGTTGGAAGCGGCCGCGCGTGATCGTGAACGTCGTGCCGGCCAGACGTTTGTCCTTTCCGCCCTCGCGCTTGGTAACCTCGATCTTGAGCTTGACGCGGCTGCCCTTGCGTTCGAGCGGCGTGACTTTGGCTTTGAAGCCGGCGATCAGATCCGTCGATAGAGTCTTTCCCTCGCCCGCGCGCCCGCTTTTCTTTCGTTCCAGCTTGAAACCGGTGTACTTGAAGCGCTTCTTCAATTCCTGTGCGATCGGTTTGAGCTCGGGCGAAACCTGCGTGTTCGACTTGGTCGCGCGAATCGCCCAAACCGAGATGTCGTAGGATTGGCCCTTCTTGTCCTCCCCGTCGGCCCGTGCGTGTACCAGGAGAACACAGACGGCCACGGCGAAGATCCGCAAGAATCGATCATGTATGGCTGCACACATTGCTAGGCTCCTTCCCGCGCTTCTTCTGCCTCGAAGACCCAGATCACGGCACTGCCGGATTCATTGTCGGAATATGCGACGAACACGCAGTCGTCGCCGAAAATTTCGATCTCGTGCACGACGACATGGTCGGACAGTCGCATCTCCCACCCCGGCGGTACCTGCACGGGGCTCAGTCGCCAAACGATCAGCAACAGCAGGCACGCCGCCGCCGCCGCCAGCGGTTGCCAGAATCGAATCGTCCGCCCAATTACACGCGGCGCCGATTCACGCGCCGGCGCGGCGGAATCGATCCGCTGCCAAACTCCGTCCCACTCAGCATCCGTCGGCGTTGGAGCAATCACGCTCAAACGCGAATCAGCTTCCGGGACAACATCCGCCAAACGCTCCGACGACGAGGCCGCGGCATTGAGATGCGTATCCAGCGAGGTGACCTGCTCGGGCGTCAGGTCGTCGAGCCGGCCGGCGGCCACATGGTCGAGCAGTTCATCGAATTTGTCGTCCGGCATCGTCATCGGTCTTCAACCTTCGCCTCGCTCGGTGCGAGGTCTTCCAACAATCGGTGCAGTCGCCGCCGGGCGTGGTACAGCCGACTCATCACCGTGCCGATCGGGACACCCACGGCCTCGGCAATCTGCCCGTACGTCATTTCGCCGAGCGCGTACAACGCGAAAACCGCCCGCTGCTCCGGCGGCAGCGACTCGACCGCCTGCCGCAAGCGCTCGGCCAGCTCGCGGTATTCCAATTCGGCGCCCGGCTGCTCGGCGTCATTACACGCGGGTAGCTCGAACCGCGGCTCGTCATCGCCGGCATCGAGCGGAACCGCCAATCGCACTTTCCGAGCCCGCAGCAGGTCCAGCGCCCGGTTGGTGACGATTCGCAAGAGCCAGGTCTTGAACCCGGCGGCCCGCTGAAAATCGCCCAGCCGCTCGAACGCCTTGATGAAGCTGTCCTGGACAACGTCGAGTGCGTCCTCGTGTCGTCCGGTAATTCGCAGTGCGACGCGATACGCCGCCTCGCGATGCCGCTCGAACAGCTCCCGTCGAGCGTCCCGCTCACCCCGGGCGGCTTGCTCGACCAAACACAATTCCGATCTATCGACGTTCAAGCGAGTCACACTATTCACAAAAAAACGAGAAATCTCCGGCTGTGGAGAATATCCGCTTTTTGCTCCGATTTCCGCCCCACCACCTGAATACTTTCGCCCCACACCCCGTCAAATCGCCGTAGGAAGCACGAAACCGACGGCCGTAACCGGCCGTCCCAGAATAAGGAGGTACACCATGAAACGCTTGATCACGCTTTTGACCGGGTTGACTCTCGGCTCCGCCCCGCTCGCACTCGCCGGTGAAGCCACCGCCGTCTCTATAGCAACGAACGGTGGCCGGGCGTCGTCCACCGCGACGGCGATAGGCAACTCGCGTTCGACCGCGATCGCCGGCGCCACGCGTGGCGGCGAGGCCGTCGCGAACAGTCACGCTAACGGACGCGGCTGGGGCTTTGCCGACAGCCGAGCCGTCGCCGTCGCGGACCGCGGCCTGGCGATCAGTAACTCGAACGCCGACGCATTCGGGCGCTTTGGCGGCACCGCTTATGCCGACAGCGAGAGTATCGCCGCCACCATCGGCGGAGTCGCAATCAGCAACAGCGACGCGCTCGCCGACGGCGTATACCACGGCCGCGCCACCAGCCGCTCGTACTCGACCGCGCTCAGCGAATACGGATCGGCCTTCAGCGATAGCCGCGCCGTCAGCCGCGGCCGCTTCGCCGGCCGAGCAACCAGTGTCAGCGACTCGTTCGCAAACACCCGTTTCGGCCGAGCAGACAGTCGCGTGCGTGTCACCAGTGGTGCAAGCTTTCACGCCCAGGCGCGCTCGAACGGCGTCGGCATCAGCATCAGCGGCCCGTGTCGTCACAGCCGCGCCGGCGTACACGCCGTAAGCCGCGCGCAGCGCTTCGGCCGCGCCAGCTCGCAATCCACCGTGATCCGGATTCGTCGGTAGAGATGTAGCGGCCGGCGCCTCGCCGGCCGATCCCACCGGCGAGACGCCGGTGCCACCCATGTAGAACGCTGGTATCACCCGTGTGTAGCGCCGGACCTCCGAGTCCGGCGCCGAGAAACCCAAAACGCAGGAGTAACAGTCATGAAACGCCTGACCAGACTTGTTGCAACCCTTACCGTGATGATGATCCCGGCAACCGCGCCGGCCTCCGACGCCGAAACCTCCGCGACCGCCGGCAGCAACCGCTATCACCGCAACGGCACCGCCGCCGCCAGCGCCGACTACGCCGGCCGCGTGGGCTTCGCCCGGACCGACGCGCGCAGCGGACCGCTCAGCACCGCTCGCGGTGTTGCGGTCGGCGTCGACGAAAGCGGACTCTCGCTTTCAGTCAGCAACGCATTCGCGCCGCGATATGGTCCTGCCGTCGCGACCAGCTTCAATCTGAGCATCGACCGTAACGGCCGCGTCTCCCGCAGCCGCGGCATGACGGTCAGCGACGGCCCGATCCATCGCTCGGCAACCGCCGGCGGACGCACCGGCACCGGCCGACACGGCAATACCGCCTCGGCGTTTGCTTCGGGAAAAACGGATCGCTTCGGCCGTGTGCGCGCGACGACGAACTCGCACCAGTACCGTCCGACCCGCATCGTGCGAGTTCACCGCCAAGCGCCACGCGAATTGCGCCGCTACCGGAGTTATCGCAGGTAGCTAGTGCTCCGATTGACAAATACGTCAACTATGGGAGACCGCGAAGAGCCGCGGACTTCAGTCCGCCCGGTCCTTCGGAAAGGGTAAATTCCATACCCCGAGGAGCCGCGCGGACTTCAGGTCCGCGGCTCC
>JAUWNI010000141.1 GCA_030612705.1 Phycisphaerae bacterium
CCCCCCCCCCCCCCCCCCCCCCCCCCCCGCCCCCGCCGCCCCCCGCCCCCCCCCCCCCCCCCCCCGCCCCGGGGCCCCCCCCCCCCTACAGTCTATGGGCGCCGCCGACTTTTTACGGCGGACTGGTAGGCCGCACGGTCCCCCTCCTCAATAAAACCCAGCCTATACCACGTACCTGAAATCCCAACGACGCCCAACCGTCGCCGCTTCAATGACTTACACTTTTTTAGCCCGGGAATTTACGCCAACACGCCCACCGATATTGTTATGCACTCGAAAAACAGAGCCCTGAGCGATGGCGCTCGGGGCTCTGAAGCGTGTCGTCCAAGTTGTCAAGCATTCCAACCGGGCGATTGCGCGGGATCAGCGTCAGGCGCGGCGTCCTTTATGCCCGCCGATGCGGCGCCAGCCGGCCAGCCCGATCATGCTCAGCAGCAGCGTTTGCACCATCCCGAAGCCGCAGAGCGGCGGGAGCAACTGGGCGGGTTCCTGGGCCACGGGATCCAGCGGCTCCGGCACGCCGTCGTTGTCGAGGTCGGCGTCGCAGTCGTCGCCGAGGCCGTCGCCGTCGTAATCGCGCTGCTCGGGGTTGAACTCGTTCGGGCAATTGTCGGTCGGGATCAATTGGCCGATGCTGTCGACCTGATCGAGCGTACCGTCGCCGAGGATCTGCCCGTTATCCGCGCGGATGACGCGGAAGGTGCCGAAGCGTGTAACGCCTTGTCCGACACTGCCGGGTCGATCATCGGATTGATCTTCCGAGCCTTGGCCAATGCCGCCGACGTCGAAGCCGTCTTCGAGCGTTCCGTCGTTGCTGAAGTCGAGCCCGAACGCCTGCTCGAGCGTGGCTTCGTTGTAACGGGTGAAGTCGGGGAATCCGTCGCCGTTGGCGTCCGGGGCCTCGAGGAACCCGTCGCCATCCTGGTCGAAGTCGATCAGGCGTCGCTGGAACGTGATCACGTCGGTCGGGAAGTTGGTGGTATCCTGCTTTGCTTCCTCGGCGTCGATACGGATCGCCTCCAGATCGGTGAGATCGAAGACATCGTCGCCGTTGGTATCGTAGCCCCAACGGGCGGGGTTGATCTGCGGGGCCGGATCGGCGTCGTCGTTCAGTCCGTCGGCGTCGGTGTCGGCTCGCGTCGGATCGGTGCGGATACCCCAAACCGGCTTGTTCACGGGTCTCCCGTCACGCGCCGGGATGTTTTCCAGGCCGATGTCGGTCAGCGCCTCGTTGTCGGCGAAGCGCGCCCAGGTGTTCACCTCGTCCCAATCAGCAATTCCGTCGCCGTCTGTATCGGCCAGCAGCGGATTGCTCGTGACGGTGACGACGGTCGCCTCGCGGAAGCGTCCGGTGGTCGAGCCGCGCTCGTATTGCGTGATGGTGAAGCCGACGGACTCCTCGTTGTCGCTCAGGCCGTCGCCGTCGGTATCCCAGTTTCGCGGATCGGTCTCACCGGCGTCGACGAGGCCGTTTCTGTTGGCGTCCTCGACGCCGTCCTCGAGCCCGTCGCCGTCGGTGTCGGGATCGTTGGGGTTCGTGTTGTGGTCGCGTTCGAGCTTGTCGTCGAGACCGTCGTCGTCGGTGTCGACCTTGCTATCGAGCGTGGTCGTACGGTCGGCGGCGATCTGGCGGCCCGGCTCGAATTCATCGGCACGTAAAACGCCGTCCAAAGTGAATCCAGCCTGTTCCTCGCGAAGCGTCAGCCCGTCGCCGTCCATATCGACGTTCATGGAGGCCGGGTTGATGTTCATCACCGAGCGTATGTTGTTGTCCTCGTTCGCCTCGTCGACGACGGTGTTGTCATCGATGCTGGCCTTGAGGAAGAACTCGCCGTTGCCGAAGTCATTCGAGGAGACCCGCAGACCGTTGATGTTCAACATGTGGGCCCCGACGGTCTTGGCGGCGGCCGTCGTGATCGGGACCTGCCGCACGAGCACATCCGCGGCCGCGATGTTCTGGTCATCGTTCTCCGAGGCGTAGATGCCAATCACGAAGTGATCGATCGGCTGGTTAATCAACACGCTGTACTCGACTTGGATGTCGAAGTTCACGTTCACATCGGTACCGGTGAAGATGAGCTGATCCAGGCGGAGATCGACGCGATATTCGGCGTTATCGGTTGCGTCGTTGTTGCCGACATTGCTCTCCGCCACCGTCGCGCCCCAATCCAACCGGGCCACGACCGTCACGTTCGCGCCGGCCGCGACACCCTGGGTCCGCAGGGCGGCATCGATCGGCACATCGACGGAGTGCGTGCCGGGCGAAATGTCGCCGGCGACCGTGTCCAACTCGTTCGCGAGCGTATTATGGCCCAGACGGATGGTGAAGTCGGGGACATTGGCCGGGCTGAGCACCGTATAGGTAACTCTGGCCCGGATGGGTTCGTCCAGTAGTAATAAGGTTTCGACGCGCAGGTCGACCGCGAAAGCGTTTGAGCTCGCGCGATTGTTGCCTTCATCGCTCTCGATCACATTCGGCACGCTATCCATGACGACAACGATTCGGTCGCCGTTTTCGACTCGCAGCGTGTCGAGCGTTGCCCGCAGATCCTGCGAGGGTGCCTGATGCTCGCCAGGTGTGACCTGGCCGGGACAGTCAGTCAGTAATTCGTTCAGCTCACCGGCAACTCCGGCCCGATCGAGCCAGAACTGAATCGTGTAAGCGGGCACCGCGGCGTCGGCATTGACGCGATACGTGAACGTCGTGCCGGTCACATCGGCGGCCACCGAGAGAATCTGCGGAACGAGGTCGACGCGAAGAGCAGTCGAGGCGTTGTTGTCGGTCGGATCGTCGCCGACGGCCCCGCCGGGATCGAGCCGCACTTCGATACTTTCTCCGAACTCAATATTGCCGTTGAGTTGTGTCATGTTGTAGACGTCCGAGTGGTAGCCCGGATCGCGGTCGGACGCCGCCGTGACCGAAATGGTCTCCAGCACAACGTCGACCGGCATCCGGACGATGTGGATATCAAAGGCCGGAACGACGACCGCGCCCTGAATCTCGTAACCCACGGTTACGTCGGTATCGCCGGCGTTGGGTTCGATCAGCGGCTGGGCCGCGACCAGATTCGTAATCCCGAGAATATCGAATGCGATCGACGTGACGGACAGGCCGTAGGCCGTTATATCCGCGGTCAACGTGTAGGCGCTGGCGTTATCGACGGTCAGGTCGTCGAAGGTAGCGCAGCCGTCAACAGTGGATTGCGTACTCGTGCCGCCCAAGGTGCCGGGGCCGTTGAGGGTCATGTCGATGTCGTTGCCGTTGTCCGGCAGGATGTTCTCGTAGCCATCACGGAGGCATACCAATACGCCGCCCTCCGAGCCATTGATGACCAGCCCGACGCCGGTGGTGTGCGGCTGCTGTGTGAACACGAGTTCGGACGGAGCAGCCGGCGTGATCGCGAACGCGTTCGAGTCCGTCGGGGCAACACCCGGCTCGGTCGTCGTGGCGCGGAGCGTGTAGCCGTCACCCGCCCGCTGGATGGTCAGGGGGTTGGCGAACGTCGCGAGGCCGCCGACGGTGTCCTCCTCGAAGTCACCGATCAGGACGCCGTCGCCGTTCGGATTGTTCAGGATTTCGAGCGTGATCGGAATAGCAACGTCCGCCAGGTTGCCGAAGCTGTCCAGCACGCGAACGCTGATCGACGGGCTGAAGTTCTGGGCGGCCTCGATGGCCGTGGGTTGCTGCACGAATTCCAATTGTGCCGGATCGGCCGCGGAAATGTTGACGGCACCGGATGTGGCGCTGACCAGATCGGGCGAGGTGGCGACGAGGTTGTAGCCGTTGTTCGCAAGGTCGATCCACAGATCGTTGAACGTCGCCAAGCCGGTGATCGTCGGCTGAGTCACCGTGCCGCCGAGCATGGCCGCGCCGCCGCTCGGGTCGGTGTCGGCGTCGATGGCCACGGTGATCAACACGCCGTTGAGATCGAGCGGGTTGTCACTCGCGTCGAGCAGTTGGACGGTCACGGGACCGATGTTCGCACCCGCGTCGGCATCGCTCGGGTTGGCTACAAACTGCAACTGCGCCGCGGTGCCCGCCGAGATGTTGAAGTTAACGGAGACCGCCTCTCCGGCTACCGGAATGCCAACACCCGCCGCGCGCAACGTATAGGGGTTGGCGTGCGGTCGATCGAGGCGCAGGTTTCCGAACACGGCGACGCCCGCGACGGCGTTTACCGGACCGCCGCCCTCCAGCGTCGCGCCGCCCGGATTGTCTTCGAGCGTCAACGTGATCAGATTGTTGTAGTCGGTCACGCGGTTGCCGCTGCCGTCCTGAACCTCAACCTGCACGGGCGGGTCTAGAAAATCGTCAGTGGTTGCGTTGGACGGCTGTACAAGGAAGACAAGCTGCGTCTCGCCTTCCGGGTAGATCGAGAACATGTTCGAAGTCTCGGGCGCGGCGCCCACGTTTGACGTGGCTTGGAGCGTGAAGCCCTCGCCCACCAGATCGATCGTCAAGTCGTTAAACGTCGCGATCCCGGTCGCATTCACGGGCTGGGTGAGCGTCCCGCCGAGGACGGCGGCGCCGCCGGTCGGATCGTCCTGGATTGCGAGGGTGACTTCGCCGCCGTCGGGCGTGGGTACGGGGTTATTGTACGCGTCCACAACCTGGACCTGGGCCGCAAAGACGGCTTCGGATTCGATCAGGGTCGGCGGCTGCGCTACGAAATGTAGTGCGGCCGGAGCCGCGGGCACCACCACGAACACGTTGGAAAGCGCGGACTCGAGCAAGTCGCCGTCGGTGCTCACCGCGCGGAGCTGCACGCCGGGTTGGGCCAGCTCATATATCACGCCGTTAATCGTGACGTCGCTGTTGCCGGCCGGAATCGTGCCGATCGTTGTGCCGGCGAGATTGTCGTCACCTTGCTGAACGAAGAGCTGGATCTCGGTCGCAACCGAAACAGGCGCGCCGGGATTGTCAAAAGCGTCCCGCGTGATGACGGTCACGTTAAACGTGCCCGCGGTCAGCGGATCGGCAATGTCCGGCTCGATATCCAACTGCGTGGCCGGGCCGGGGTTGAACGTGAGGTCGATCGGTGCCGGTAAGTCGATCTGCTCGCCGGCGGCGGAGCCGCGAAGTTGGAGCGGCTCGGCAACGGTCCTGGCCACGTCGAAGGTGGCGATACCGGTGATGGCGTCGGTCGCAACGGGGCCGGCGCCGAGCACGTCGGCCGGCAGCGGGCTTCCGTCGGAAGGTTCCAGAACGACATCTTCACCGCCGATAAGGTTACCCCACTGATCCTGAAGCTCGACGAGAATCGTTTCCGAATCCACGCCGTCAGCGATCGCGATCCCATCGCTCGCGGGATCCAGGGCGATGCTGCAATTGGCGGGCAACAATGCTCCGGGAACCACGGCGACGTTGACCACCGCCGCCGGGGTGTCGAGGTCGTTGCCGCCACCCGCATCCACGCGCACCATGATGTCCACGGTCCCGGCGGTGGCGCCGGCGGGTGTGACCGCGCGTAGAAGAAGGTCCGAGAACGCGACCGTCGCGGGTCCGGGAAAGTCGCCGTTGACGGTGAATCTGATCTCAGTGGCATTCGTGGGGAAGACCGATACCGCCGTTGCAATACCGGCACCGAGATCCAGATTTCCCGAGGGGGATGCAGTCACCAGCGAGGACACGTCGAAGGCAAAATCAGTCGAGACGGTTAAGTAAATGTCCGTCGTGTTCGGCCATTCAGTACCGTCTCCCAGAATTATGGGCTGGTCTTCTGGAGGCGGGAGCAGGGGATAGAATGTCCCATCGGCCGCGCTGTCGGCATTGACATCCATCACGCCGGTGAGGAGAACCTGGTCGGCGTAAGTCGCCGGCGGGCATAAAGACAGGCCGACAAGCGCCATAATCAGGGGTATCAGCGTATGCCGTGGCCTGACCTGTGTGCCGAGAAAAAGACGGGAGTTTTCGAAAACGACATTGGAAACGGGACGCATGGCTAGTCCTCCAGATTTACGCCTCGCCGGCTGAGCGGACATGTTTACTAATTACTCACTCTTTAACTGTGTACCTCTGTGCCGATGATACGCCCATCGTGCACACCTACCTTGCGACGCCTCCGTGCGAAAAGCACCTCGTCGTCTGCCATCCTAGCAGCTTTCAACCTAAGAAACGTGCGTTAAAGGACGTTCGCGACAGCTCGTCCGATATTCAGCCGCGACGTGCGATTTTGCACGAAAGTCGACGCGATTCGCTCCCCCGAAGCCCCTTGCGCTGATTGTAGCAGCCTTCACTGATCAACAACGCCAAAATCGCTTTTTTTTATTATTGTGCACCGAGGCCGGCCGGCCCGACCGTGGGGGTTCCACTCCCGAACAGTCCGGGAATCGCCAATTGGCTCAGCCCTCGAAAACCGAGTCCGCGGCTGCCGGTCTGCGTCAGCAGCCCGCGGGCCTGAATGTTCAACTGAATCGCGGTCACGTTCTCGATCGGGTTCACCACGCTCAGCGCCGCCGGCGAGAGAAGCGGGACCTCGTTCGCGGCTGGGAAGCCCGATGTTTCCGGAATGGCTTTTGACGCTGACGCTACCCGCTGGGGCGTCGTCACGGATGTCACGACTTGCCGGATTTCCGGACGAAAACGCCCGGCTTCCAGCCGCGAGGTCACGTACTCCTGGCCGCCGTAAAAGTCCCAGGAGGTGATATTGACGAACAAGTTTGATTCGAGCCTCGGGCGGGCGGCCTGGGCCGACGCGACCCCGAGCTTGACACCCCATGAATCACGGCCGACACGGAGATCGGCCGCTACAGCCGACCATTCCGACGCCGACCCGACGCGCATCGCGGGGCCTTCGATGGTCAACATCTCGCCGTGTTTGATCGAACTGGCCTGCCCGAGCGCCGTCAGCGCCATCGCCCCCGGCAGGTCCCCTTCGGACATATAGGCAACTCGCGTCTGCCCGTCGCGGCGGTAGAAGTAGGAATACCCGGGACAGGCAACGGCCTCGATCGCTCGGAGGCCGGCTTCGTCCGCCAGCGTCGAAATAACCAGCGGGCCGACGTTCTCCTCCGGCCAGGTCGCGGCAACCACCAGCATCCCGTCATCCAGCACTACGTGCGTTTGCCCGTTTCCAGGGTTGCAGGCGAGCTTGGCGGGGCCCAGCACGATTACAACCACCCCGGAATCGCTTAACAACATGAGCTGGTGATCCGACGAGACCCGCACAATTCCCGCTTCGATCTCGCCCATATCCGTGCCCCGCGTCCCCAGCACGGCGCGGCCGCCCTCCGCGTCTTCCAGCCACGCCGCCCCGGCGCCCGAGACGCCTGTGACGTATAGAACGTCCTGGGCGAGCGTGCTGAGCGCGCCGGCGAACAAAAGCGTCGCCACGAGAACCGTTTCCGTCGGTAGTCGCATTCTCTCACGCATCGGTCATACCCATTCCAATAATCCGGCCCCGACAACCCGCGGAGCCTAAAAATCGACACTCAACCGCACGCCGTAAATCGCCCGGTCGTATTCATAGACATCCTGACTCAAACGGTCCCAGATGTTCGAGTTCCGATACGTCAGCGCCACGCCCGCGCGCAACTTGATTTCCAGCGTCGGCATGGTTGCGTTCTCGCCGCGCGCCACGAACGTCCGCGTCAATCCGAAGTCGTAGTGCTGCACGAAGTCGCTCCGCTCGTTACGCCTGTAATCGAACAGGCTGGGTGAGCTGTAGTCTTCCCACGTGAACACGCTGTCCAGCCCAAATGTAAAGCGGTACGGCAGGGGCACTTCGACTCCGGCCAGGATCGAGTGACCGACCAGGTCGAACTCGGTGCCGTGCGTCCGCTCGTCGCGGTAGACGTATCCGAGGCTGAAGTTGAGCCAGCGATGGCCGAGGAATCGTTGCTCGCTCTCGTGGTTGGCATAGTAAGACGACCATAGGTCCGCCGCGCGCTTGAGGTTGAACGTGTGGCGGATGCCGACGGCGTGATACTTGCCGTCGCGGTCGAGTCGCCTGTCGCCGGTTTGCTCCATGTAGTCGCGGTAATCGTAGTTGTACCAGGCGTCGGTCCGCCCCAACTCGTCCCCCGTCTCGCTTGAACGCCAGATGTGCGAAAGTACCGGCGTCAGTCGGTTGCTGGAGATGAACGGATCGTATCCGAGTTTCATATACGAGTATTCGTACTCGACGCCGAGATACCAATCCTTGAACGGCTGCCACTGCACGAACGCTCGCCCGGCGTAGAGGTTGAGGTCGAACTCACTGACATCCGCGTGCCAACAGTGCGATGTTCCGCCGCCGAGACCGATCGACAGGCTTTCGCCGATCGGTGCCTCGGTCTTGTCGATGTACCGGCTGACGTAGAAGTTGGCCTCCGTCCCCAGTCGGTAGTCATATTTCTGCCCGAAGCCGAGCGGGAGGATAGTGTCCCCGCCGAGCAGAATGACGTTTGTGTCGTAGGCGCCGCCGATCGAGAAGTCGCCTTGGAAATCGAGTCTGCCGAGCGGTGAGTCGAAGGTCATTGGCAGCGGGGATTCCGCTTCGGTTTCGTCGAGCTTTTGCAGGATGCCGGCGGCGTTCTGTCCGAGTTCGCCGCGTTCATGTTCGCGGACGTATTCGAGCAGTCGGCGAGCCTCGCGGTTCTGACGCCGCTGTAAAGCGACCAGCCCGCGATAGTACGAGACCACGCGTTTGAATTGCTGGTAGCCTTCCTCGTCGAGTCCGCGGGGAACACCCGTGGTCAATTCGTCACGCTTGCGGTCCACGTCGGCGAGTCGCTGGGCGGTCTCGAGCGCCTTGACCGCCTGCTTGAGGTGTTCACTCGCCCGCGCATAGTCCCCCTTAAAGTTGTAGTGGTCTCCCAGGCGGTAGCGCGCCACGCCGAGATAGAAGTATCCATAGCGGTCGTTCTTCCCGGCGTCGACGGTCTCGACGTAACGCTGGAGCGTTTCCCGCGCCGCGGTCGCCAACTCGACGATGGCGGCCTCTTCCGTGGGCACGTCGGCGGCGAGTTGCGCAATGCCGAGTAGCAGCGCGGCTTCGACCGGGGCGATGGTGGGGTCCGCGGCCCGCATGACCTTCTCGAAATTCCGTCGCGCCAAGTCGAATTGCACTCGGGCCGCCTGATTGTCTTCGCTCGAAAGCTGCAAGCCCTCATCGAGATGGATCAGGCCCAGGTAGTACAGGCAGGCCGGGTTGTCCTCGTCCTGTGCCAGCACGCGTTCGAGGATTTCGCGGGCCCGCTCATAATCCGCGTCCAGATACGCCTTGATCCCGCGATTGAGCTCGACCAGTTGCGCCGCCGGCGAAAGCTGGGATTGCCGCGCCTCTTCGATATCTTCCTGGCAGAGGGCTGTCGGCGAGAACGCAAACAGCGTTGCCAGCAAAACCACGGCGTTTCGTCTTTTCACGTTCTTGAAATCGGGTATCCGCATCACGATCACGGCTCCCCCAAGGGTTCGGGCCAAGCGACCGCGACCGGGGGATTCCAATCCGGATTCACAACGCCGCGCGTCATCGGCCACCGCTCTCCAAAAACCACCAAGCGCTTCCGCGGCGAAACGCACCGTTACGTCGTCGCTTGGACAAAAATGGTGAAGATCTGCCCGACCGTGTCGGCGGTCAGGCGGGCTATTTCGGTGCGGACGAAATCGAACATTTGCGGGTCCGCCACACAGCCGCCCAAGCTGTACAGACACGCGCTCGGCACGATCCAGCGAGCCCTTATCCATATCTTTTTCATGAACCGACGCTCCGTAAGTTGTCCCCGAACGGACTGCGGCAGCGCCAATCGGCTGCCACCCGCTCCGGGCCTACCCCGTCATTCGTACCAAGGCGTTATCCAGCAGGAAGAACACCGTGTCCGACAGCAGATTCGCGGACTGCCGGATGATGACCTCGTTGATCAACGACGTCAGCGATTCCTGATCCGCCGCGCAACTGCCGGCCTGGAACAAACAACCACCCGCCAGCAGGCT
The DNA here is from genome assembly GCA_030612705.1 of Phycisphaerae bacterium. Classification (GTDB taxonomy): domain Bacteria; phylum Planctomycetota; class Phycisphaerae; order UBA1845; family Fen-1342; genus JALSRY01. The sequence continues at coordinate 9,914 of JAUWNI010000141.1, forward strand.
TGCCGACCAACGCCACAATTTGATTTTTGTTTTCATGGGATCCGATCCTAACGCGAACTGAGGTCTGAGCGTAAGCGAGGGTCCTAAACCAGCCCATCACATGTGATGTCTCTCTGTCGCGGCTGCACCTGATTTCCGCGCGGTTCACTATTTTGGAAAGATGCCTTAGTGACAGAACAGCCAATGACATCGAGACGAACTCTAAACCCTTTACATCACGAAAGGTACAACGACCTACCGTTGAAGTCAAGACGAATAATTTACATGCGGAGCCAAGGAGGCGAGGTAGAGTCGAGACGTGGCGTGGTGGGGCAGATTGGGCATAGCGTGTTGCCGACCCTTTCGGTTGTCGGGGCCTCGGTAGCCCAATCATGCTCCGTTTCCACGTCCCGCTCATCGAACCGGGCGTGGGCGTCCACGGCCCGATAGGCCCGGCGGACCGGTCCAAGCCGGAAGTAGTTCGCCCAATCCCTCAGGGTCTGATTGAGTCGGCGAACCCGGCCTTGAACATCCCCGGTCAGCCACCGTCGGGCGGTCAGCGCGCTGATCTCGCCGCACAGCCGACTGATCCGCTTGTTGCATGGACTCCCCGCGCAGACATGCCGCCGCGTTCAGGCTCCCGCATGGTCGCCTTCCGCATTACCACTTTTCGAGGCCTGCTCGGCGTTCACTGCTCGTTGCGGCTTGCCTGCTCACCAAGTCGCCTGTCGCGACCCTCTACACCGAAGGCTCCGACGGCTTCGTTACCTCCACCGCCGCTCCGATTGCTACCGGCTGGAGCGACCAGTTGCCGGGCGGGTCTGACTCCCGCTTAAAATCCACGCCTTTCACGGCGCACCGTCAGGAAAGGGGGTGGCATCTGAATGTCATTCCGACCGCGTCCGCCAACGGCGGCCGCGCGGAGGAATCTAATACTCCGTCACACCTCAATTGATGGGTGCCATGCCCAAGCCGAAGGCGCGGGCATGTTTCTCGATACGGGACCAGCATGGCCGCGCTTCGCTTGGCCATGGCACCCAACCCGCTCGTACCCGTCAATTCAACTGTGACAGAAC
>JAUWNI010000131.1 GCA_030612705.1 Phycisphaerae bacterium
TCTTGTCTGTGCTGGGGTGTCGCCCGCTACAATGCATCAGAGCCGGCCTCGGCTGTGACGGTTCATACGGCAAGATCCCGGCGCGTCATGTTAGGCGCGCTCGTTACCACAAGTGCGTCGCAGCTTCTCCCTGCTCACGCACCGCCGAGCTGGGGCACTTCGCCGTGTTCGTCGGGCGTTTTTTCCTTCGGATCGCGCGGCAGCACGACTGTGAATGTCGAACCTCGGCCGGGTTCGCTCGAGAGGGTGATCCGGCCATCCAACTCCTCGGCAATCTTCTTGCAGATCGGCAAACCCATCCCGGTCCCACTCGTGCCTTCGGTGCTGCCATTCTTTACCCGGTAGAACTCTTCGAACACGTGCGGCTGTTGCTCGGGCGCGATGCCGACGCCGGTGTCCGACACGGAGAGCGCGACCGTCTGATCGACGGATGAGGCCTTGGCCGCGACGGTCACCCGGCCGCCGTCACGATTGTACTTGATGGCGTTGTTCACGAGGTTGGCGAGCAGCATCCGCAACGCCGACTCGTCCCCCACCACCGCCGGCAAACCGTCCGGCACCTCGTTTCGCAGCGTAACCTGTTTCTCCTGGGCGCTGATCTCCAGACCGTCGAGTGTTTTGACGACGAGATCCTGCCAACGAACCAACGTTCGTTCGGTGGCAAGCTGGCCGCCCTCGACTTTCGAGAGGGTCAGCCAGTCGGCGATGATCTCGAGCATCAAGCCGATCTTCCGACGCGAACGATCGATCCACTCGCGTTGTTTCACAGGTGTGTCGTCACCCATCTGGTGCAACATCACGTCCAGGTATTGCCGCACCGCCCCCAGCGGCGACTGCAATTGGTGCGAAACGAACGTGATGAACTTGCGGGTCTGGTGCTCCTTCTCGGCTCGCAGACGCTTGGCCTCCGTGCTGAGGTGATAACGCTCGACCGCCCGGGCGATGATCGCGCGCAGCTCTTCCGCCGTGAAGGGCTTGGGAATGAAGTCGTAAGCACCGGCCTTCATGGCCTCGACGGCGGTGCCGACGGTTGCGAAGCCGGTGATGACCACGATGACGGTATCGGTGTCCATGGCCTTGAGCTGGGCGATGACCTCCATCCCGCTCATGCCGGGCATCTTGAGATCGACGATCAACACGCCGGGCCGGACCTCCTCGATCCGCTTTAGCCCGGAGGGTCCGTCAGCATAGGTCTCGACCTGGTAGCCGGTTCGCCGCAAGGCCGCCCGGCAGGCGCGGCGCATGGTTTCATCGTCGTCGATGACGATGATTGGTTCGTTCATCTTCGGCGGTTCATTCATGGCCACGGGCTCCACCCGGGTCTCGATGCCGTTATGAAAAAGATTGCCACTAATCCACCGAGGGCGGACCCGCCAGTGTATTTCCGCACGGGGACACTATTCGCTCAGAATTTGCCGTACGCATTCGAGAAACTTTTCAATCTCCAGCGGCTTCGCGAAATAGGCGTCGGGGGTGATCATCGGAACGTCGCCGGCCATGGGAAAGAGGTTGGTCGGGTCTTCCTTGATGGACGAAACCATCACGACCGGGATTTCCGCGGCGTCGCTGAACTCGTCGTGAAATTTCAGGGCCTGGACGACGGTGTAACCCTCGACGGGGCTTTCCATCATGATGTCGAGGACGATCAGGTCGGGCTTCTGCGAGCGGGCCCGGTCGATGCCCTCACGTCCGTTGATGGCTTCGATCACTTCGTAACCCTCGCCTTCTAGCAAGGCCCGCGTCGAGGCCCGGTAGTCCGCGTCGTCATCGATGATCAGGATCTTGTGTTTGTCCGCCATTGGAGAATCGCTCCATGTTGAGTCGATCTGAACCCGGTGAATTATGAATCAAGAATAGCGGATAGCGAATTACGCGCGTTTGCAACAAACCGCTCACTTCGTGGTTTCTGAATTCGCTATTCTTAATTCGCTATTCGCTTTTCCCCTCCAATAGGTTCCGGATGCGTTTCAGGAATTCCGAGATATCGAGCGGTTTCGTCAAGTACGCGTCCGGCGTGATCACGCTGGTGTCGCCGATCCATCCGAAGAGGCTGGCCGGGTCGGTCTCCACCGACGAGACCATAATGATCGGAATATCACGCAGGTCGCGGTATTCCTCGGATGTTTTGAGGGCCTGGTTGATGGAGTATCCAGCCCCCTGGTATTCCATCATAATGTCGAGGACGATCAGGTCGGGTCGCTGCTCGCGGGCGGCGCCCAGGCCTTCAGCCCCCGAGGTCGCCTCGGCAACTTCATAACCCTCACCTTCGAGCAAGGCCCGCGTCGACGCGCGGTAGTCGTCGTCATCGTCGATGACCAGTATTTTTGCCTTACTCGGCATCGAAAACGGCTCCAAACTCATTCGTACAGGCAGCGTAGCCGTCCGGCTGGAAAGGGTCAAGTTCGGCGAAAACGCCGATATATCGTCTATTACGACTTGCCCATGTCGGTAAATATTCACTTGAATGCGGCACTGGAAATCTGCTAGAATTGCACCCGAAGGGTAATCGGGCTTACGAAGGGACGTTTGTGTACACACGTCATGCGACGCGCGTCGCCATACGTTATGCCCGAAAAAGGAGAGGACAATGCCACATCGACGTAAAATGGAATTACTAGTAGTTGCCACGGTTTTCTGTGGATCCGCCCTGTTTCCGGCCTTTGGTCAGGCAAGCCGGCAGGTTGCCCGCGTAAACGACGCGGGTATGTGGATCGAATCCGTATATGGTCAGCCCGCCAACGAAACGATGCCGGGCCTGGACGGTATCGGTCGCGAGGGCATAATCTGGCACTTGCACGACAACGCCTCGATCACATATAGCATCTGCCTTGCCGACACGATGGACGAAACCTGGATCGGACAAAACCTGAACTACGAGCGGCTTTCGTACCTGCAAACCACCGGCGACGGCACGCCGATCTATGAATTCGACCTGGTGCCGGAGAATCCGGGAAACGTCGCTGTCGCCTCGGCGGAAGACATCTCACTGGGCGTGCTCGGCGTATCCGCCTCGGGTAGCGTTACCGTCCGGGGCTTCAACAACGCCGGCGGCGCAACTCCGCTGTGGACCTACACCTTCGATGACGGTTACGAAACGCTCGCGTTCCGCGCGCTCGACGTTGCCGCTGACGGATCGATCGTCGCCGCCGCCGCTTATGATAGTGACACGTCGAAAAGCCTGGTTGTGATTCTGAACGGCGGCACCGGCGTTGAATTGAATCGGCTGTCGACCAACACGTACGTACGCGGCATCGAGTTGAGCGACGACGGCTCGCGGGCCGCGTTGACCGAAGGTGCAACCACCAACGTGATTGAGACTGCCGGGATGACTACGCTGCATTCGTTCGCGGTCTCCGGCACGGGCGGGACCGCTCGACTCTCGCGCGACGGCCTGGTCGCCGCCGCCGGCGGATTTAATTACCGCGCGTATAGGGACACCGGCTCAGGCTGGACGCAAATTTATTACGGCTCCGGTACGAACCAATGGTTCGGCGGCGGAATCGGACTTTCGGGCGACGGCGGAATGATGTTCGTCGTCAGCTATAACTATGCCACCGGCTACCTTGACCTGACCTACCGAATCATCGATCTGGTCGACGGGGTCGAGGTTGCCAGCACCACGACCTCCGGAACCGGGTCGTTCCAGGATACGGTGCAGCGGGCGGAGGTGTCGGCCGACGGCGAGATCTTCGCGTGCGCTTCGTGGGGCACGCAGGACAACGCCCATCCGGAAGTGCAGATCTTCGATCGTGACGCCAACCTGATCGGCAGCATCGACACGCCCGGCTCGCCGTTCGATATCAATTTGTCCCGCGACGGTCGCTACCTGGTGTCCGGCGGAAAGGCCGTTCACGCCAACACCATGGGCAACGGCGGCGACGCTTACGCCTACGAGATCGCCACGTTCTGCTTCGGTGATCTCGACGGCGACGGCGACGTTGACTTGGCCGACCTCGCGCAATTGCTGGCTAACTACGGCACGACCAGCGGGGCCGTATATGAAGACGGCGACCTCGACGACGACGGGGACGTGGACCTCGCCGACCTGGCGGCACTGCTGGCGGTATACGGGACGACATGTCCGTAACCGGCGGATGAAACTTACCGGATAGCGGAAAGGATGCTCACGTTTAACACACAGGTACACTCAAGGAGGAGGAACTATCCATGTTTTGTCAACTTTCCAGGCACATATTGGTCGTCCTGATTGCTTGCGCCGCCATGACGGCGGCGCAAGCCCAGACCACGTGGTACGTGGATGACGACGCGCCGAACGACCCCGGACCCAACAATCCCGACATCAGTGATCCGTTGGAGGACGGCAGCACCGAACACCCATTCGACACCATCCAGGAGGCCATCGACGCCGCCGACGAAGGCGACGAGGTCATTGTTCATGTCGGCACCTACGACATCATTGACTTCGTCGGCAAGGTCATCACCGTGCGCGGCACCAACCCCAACGATCCGGATATAGTCGCAACGACAATCATCGCCGGCGAGGAAGAGTTCAGCCCCGACACCGTGGTCACGGCGTCGGACGGGACGCTCTCCGGCTTCACGGTCCGCAACGGAACCATCGCGATCTCCTATGGCAGCTACGAGCACGATTACGCTTATTCACCAACGATAACGCACTGTGTGACCGGCGGTTGTTACTACGGAGTCAAGGGATATAACCCCTACCAACACGATCCGATCACGCCGATCATCAGAAATAACATCATCGTCGGTCGCTTGGGCGGTATCTGGCTGGACGAGCAGGCCTTCGCGGGCGGCGTACACGCAGTGATCCAGAACAACGTCATCATCGGCGCCGAAGCAACCTATGGCCGAGGCATCGTGTACCGCATGCACGAGGCGCTCCCCACGGTAACCGGAAATATCATCACGGACTGGAATGTGGGCATCGATTTGGTGTATAGCAGCCTCGCGGAGGAAAGAAAGGCGCTCATCACCCACAACGACGTGTGGGGCAACACGGACAACTACAAGCAATCAGAGCAGCCGTTCGACCTGACCGGCTTGCAGGGAAACATCTCCGCCGACCCGCTGTGGGTTGACCAGGTCGGCGGGGATTATCACCTTCTGGAAGGCTCGCCCTGCGCAAACGCCGGCAATCCCGACTTCGAACCGGCGCCCGACGAGACGGATATCGACGGCGAGGACCGTGTACAACAGTGCCGCGTGGACATGGGCCCGGATGAGTCGCCCTACTTCCCGGACTGCAACGACAACGGCGTCTCCGACGCGTGCGACATCGCCTCCGGCACCTCGGACGATATCAACGGCAACGGCATCCCCGACGAGTGCGAGTGCTGGGGCGACCTCAACGGCGACGGCGTCATCGACCTGGCCGACCTGGCACAACTGCTGGGCAACTACGGCACGACCAGCGGTGCCGTGTACGAAGATGGTGACATGGATTGCGACGGTGACGTCGATCTGAGCGACCTGGCAGCCTTGCTCGGCGTTTATGGAACGACTTGCCCGTAAGAGACGGTGCATATACCGATTTTGCTTGATACACCGTGGCTGGGGCTCCATCCCTGCGAAGCGCGGAATGGGGATTCGTCCCGTATGTGTAATTAGCCTCTTTACTCGAAGGGTACGGGACGCCCCCCAGCCACGGCTGTTAACAGCCCACCGCAAATGTCATGTAGCGTCGGGTCTCCGTGCCCGACGCAGGTTGTCGCGAGGTTTCCGTGCGCCGACGTCGGCCGCGGGGGGCCGACGCTACCCGCAAATTGAGGTGTGACAGAGCACTTAGGGGAAGTTGACGTTGCCGGCTTTCTGGGCCTCGTATACGTTTTCGTACTGCTCGCCGTATTGCGGGTTGTCGAAACGTGTCCATTGCCGGTTGAAATGCAGCTTGACCGTGCCTACCGGACCGTTCCGCTGCTTGGCGATGATCAGATCGGCGGTGGGGTCGTCTTCGGTATCCTGATTCTCGCCGAGCTTATAGTAGGACTCGCGATGCAGCAGCGCGACCAGGTCGGCGTCCTGCTCGATCGCCCCGGACTCACGCAGGTCGCTCATGCGCGGGCGGTTGCTGCCGCGGTCCTCCGGCTTGCGGTTGAGTTGGGCCATGGCGACGACCGGAACGCTGAGTTCCTTGGCCAGGGCCTTGAGCCCGCGTGAAATTTCCGCGACTTCCTGCTGGCGGCTTTCGACGCCCGGGGCTCGCATGAGTTGCAGGTAGTCCACGAAAACCGCGCGAATCCGGTGCTTGCGATACGCCATCCGCGCCCGGGCCCGCAGTTCGAGAATCGACAGGCTCGAGGTGTCATCGACCAGTAGCGGCCGGCCGCGAATCTCGTCCGCCACCGCCATCAGCCGTTGCAGTTCCTCGGCACTGTGCCGGCCCCGGCGCAGGCGCTGCGAATCGACCCGGGCCCGGCTGCACAGGATCCGCTGGGCGACCTGCTGGCTGCTCATCTCGAGCGAGAAGAACAACACCGGCCGCGGAGGGTCCTCGTCCAGCGCGATGTGCTCGGCCATGTTCAGCCCGATGGCGGTCTTTCCCATCGAAGGCCGGCCGGCGATGATGATCAGCTCCGCCGGCTGTAAGCCGCAGGTCAGATCGTCGAGCTCGAAAAAGCCGGTCGGTTCCCCGGTCAAGGCGCTGCCGTCCAGGTCCTGGATTCTTTGGAAGACCTCTTCGATCAGGTCGGGCAACGGCTGCGGACCGCCGGTGACACGCTTTTCGGTGACGTCGAAGATTTCTCGTTCGGCGAGGTCGAGGATCTCCGGAGTGGGGAGCTTGTCGTCGAAGGCGGCGTCCATGGCGCGGTGGGTGGCGCCGATCAGTTGACGCAGGGTCGCCTTTTCGCGCACGATCTCAGCATACTCCCTCACCCGCAATGCCGAGGGGACGCTGCTGACAAGACTGCCCAGAAAGTCGTAGCCCCCCAGTTTGTCGAACTCGCCGCTGCGCGCAAGCTCCTTCTTGAGGAGCACGCCGTCCAGCGGCTTGTTTTCCTTCCAGAGTTCCAGGACGAGGTCGTAGAGCTTCTGGTGTTTTTCCAGCCAGAAAAGCGACGGCCCCATGTCCTTCAGGGCCGTGATCGCTTCGCTGATGGCGGCGTCTTCCAGAAGCATCGACCCGAGCAGAGCGCGCTCGGCGTCGAGGGCGTGCGGCAACTCGCGCTCGTAGGCGCTGCCGCGGCTAACCGAAGTCGTCGGCCTGGTCTTCGTCGTCGGGCTCGAAGCGGCTGTCGTCTTCCGATCCGGGTTCTGTGTCGGCGTGCTCATCTTCCGTGGTCCCTGCCCTGACGACCCACAGTTTTATCTGGGTCGTGATCTCGTCCGCGAATTCCAACGTGACGGTACGATTATCCAGAGTTCGGATCGGGGTATCAAGGATAACCTGCTCGGGTAGGACAGGGTGTCCCATGGTCTGTAGCGCGGCGGCAATCTCCTTCGCGCCGACCGAGCCGTAGAGCGTACCCTCGGGGTTGGCCGGGGCCTCGACCGTGACGGTCACGTCCGCCATCTGTTCGGCCAGGGTCTCGAATTCCTTCAGGTGTCGGGCGCGCTTGGCGGCAGCCTGTTTCTTCTCATCCTCGATCGCCTTGATGTTTTCTTCGGTGGGGTCGGTGGCCAGAAGCTGCGGGATCAGGTAGTTCCGCGCATAGCCGATCTTGACCTCGACGATGTCGCCGACGTGCCCGAGCTTGCGAACGTCTTTCAGCAATAAAAGTTCCATGGACTTTCTCCGTGTCTTCGTAAGGCGACTCGCGCGGGCACCGCTAGCTGACGTAAGGTAGCAGCGCCATGAACCGGGCGCGCTTGACCGCCAGCGAGACCAGCCGCTGGGCCGGGGCGTTCAGGCCAGAGCGCTTCCGTGAGAACAGTTTGCCCTGGGCGCTGGTCAGCCGTTGCAGCGTGGCGACGTCCTTGTAATCGATCTCTTCGAGTTTCAAGCGACCGCCGCGAAACCGCGCCGAATCTCCGAAGCGGCGGGTTTTCCGCTTTCGCTTGCGATCGATACGGGGGCCGGATCTTTGCATTCTTCGTGCCATCATTCACCTTTGTTTCATCGCATGATTAAAACGGAATATTGTTACCTGTCGGCGGCGGGGCATCCGATGGCTCCGGTTCGGGTGCCCTGACGTCCGGTGCGGCGTCGGCTGGAGCGGGGCCGGCTTGTTCGTAACCGCCGCCCTGATTGCGATCGCCTTGGCTGTAGCCGCCCTGCCCGCGGTTGTAGCTGCCGCCACCATCCTGCTCGCCGCGTTGTCCGCCGCCTTCTCGTGGACCGACAAACGAGAAATTGTCGACGACGACGCTGTGTTTGGAACGCTTCTGGCCGTCCTGACCGGTCCAGGTGTCGTACTTGAGCCGGCCTTCAACCAGCATGGGCCGACCCTTCGACATGTACTGGTTGATGACTTCGCCCGACCGGCCGAAAGCGGAGAGGTCCACGAAGCAGACGTCTTCGCGCTGATTTCCGTCACGATCGCGCCAGCGGTGGTTGATCGCCAATCCGAACTCGCAGACTGCGGTATTGTTCGGCAGGTACTTTAACTGCGGGTCACGGGTCAGGTTGCCCATCAGGATGACTCTGTTATAGCTGGCCATGTTTCCCTCTCATTCTCGGCCCATTGCCGAAACCCGGTTTTCCCGCACGGAGCCCGCGCTCCGCGCCGGGTTGACGAACATACTATTCGTCCGCCGGTCGGCCCTCGGTCGGTTCCGCAACCGGTGGAGCTTCGACCACATCTTCGGGGGCCTGTTCCGGCGAGACCTTGACTTCATCATCGGTGACCGCTTCGGTCGCATCCCCGGTTGCCTTATCAACGTCGGTCTTCTGTTTGGAGCCGGACTCGGTCGTTGCTTCGGTCCGACTTCTGTACGGGCCGCCCTCGCCGCGCCGCCCGTCGCTCGAAATCGGTTGGAGCGACTGGTCGGGCGTGTGGGCCTTGAGTTCGGCGAGACGCTCTTCGCTGAGCTTGTCGGTCCGGAGCACCATCATGCGCAGGATCACTTCGCTGAGCCGGGCGTCGCGTTCCAGGTCGGCTATGCGGGCGGGGTCCACGTCGAAATAAGTCAGCACGTAGGTCCCGCGCTTGCGCCTCTTGATCTCGTAAGCCAGCTTGCGCTCGTCAAACTTGACGCACACCAGCGGCTCGGCCTGAATGCGATCGAACAGACGGTTGACTTCCGCCTCCATCTCCGACCACTCGTGCAGGGCCGTATTGTCGAACAGAAACATTCCTTCGTAGCGTTTCAAGACGATTCTCCTTGTGACGCGTCGTCGGTCGAGGTCGTGCGCTCGCCGCGTGTTTGGTTGCCACGTTTGGGGTTGAACCGGTTCATCGCTGCCTCGATTCCCTTATCCAGCCAGCACTCGACCGCGTCGGCCGCCGCGGTGAGGGCCTGTTCGATCGCTTCGCGTTCGTCCGGCGCGAAGCGGCTGAGGACATATTCCGAGGTGACGGACTTGTCCACCTTGCCGATCCCGATCCGCAGCCGGGGAATATCGTTGTCGGCCAGACGCAGCAGGATATTTTCGAGTCCCTTCTGGCCGCCGCCCGAACCGCCGGCTCGCAGACGAATGCGTCCGACCGGCAGATCCAAATCGTCGCAGACGATCAGCAAATCCGAGCAGGCCAGCTTGTAAAACTGTGTTACCGCCAGCAGGCTGCGCCCGCTGAGGTTCATGTAGGTTTGCGGCTTGAGCAGCAGCACACGCTCGTCCGCGACCTGGCCGTCCCCGAGCAGCGCTTCGTAACGCCGCTCGTACTTCTCCGCGCTCGCGCCCCACCGCCGGGCCAACTCGTCGACTACCGCGTAGCCGACGTTGTGGCGTGTTCGAGCGTAGCGCGGGCCGGGATTGCCAAGACCGGCGACCAGCTTCACGGCTAGCCCTCACCCGCACCTTTACTCTCCTCTTCCTTGGCCGTTCGCCCGATGACCTCCGGCTCGGTACCGGTTACCTCCGCCTCGGGCTCGGCTTCCTCTTCCACCGTACCGAGACCGCCGCGCTTGGCCCGGACGGTTGCGACAACGTCATCGGGGCCGTGGCGCGTGGAGATGCCTTCGGGCAGTTCGAGGTCGCCGACGTGCAGTGCCTGACCGACGCCGAGGTGATCGATCTCGACCCGCAAGACCTCGGGGATGTTCAGCAGCGGGCATTCGATGTCGAGGTCGGTAAGCACCTGGATAAGCTCGCCACCCTCGTGGATACCGTGCGGCTCGCCGCGGAACTCGATGCCTACGTTGACGTTGACGCGTTCGTCGGGATTGACGCGCATCAGGTCGGCATGGATCGGCTCGTGCTGCAAATGGTCGTACTGCACGTCCTTGAGCAGGTACTGCGTCTCCTGTTTGTCGACGGCGACGTTGATAACGTGAGACATGTGCTCAATCGCCAGCACGAGGTCGTGCCGCGACAGCGCGATCGTCTCCGGCGTCTGCCCGTGGCCATAGATAACGGCAGGCACCAAGCCTTGTTTCCTCAGCCGGCGGTTTGCGTGGCGCCCGCCGGCATTGCGTGTTTCACCTTGAATGGTTGCGATCTGCATCGCGGACTCCTTCGCACGTCTACTTCATGAACAGGCTGGAAACCGATTCGTTGCGATGAATCCGCCGAATGGCTTCGCCTAATAACTCACTAACCGTCAGGACCGTCAGGTTCGGCAACTGCCGGCGGGCCTCGTCCGTCAGCGGGATCGTGTCGGTGATCGCCAGGTGGTCGATGCCGGCGCCGTTGAGCCGCTCGATCGCCTCCCCGCAGAGCACCCCGTGCGTGGCCGTCACCACGATACGCTTCGCTCCGCGTTCGCGGACGATCTTGGTCGCCTGAACGATCGTGCCGGCGGTCGCGATCATGTCGTCGACCATCAGCACCGTCCGGTCCTCCACCTCACCGATAATGTTGTACGAAACCGCCTCCGAGCCGCTGACTCGGCGTTTGTCGATGATGGCGAGCTCGCCGCCGAGCCGCTCCGCGTATACGCGGGCCTGCTTGGCGTTGCCGATGTCCGGGCTGACGACCGTCAGCGGCCCCACGTCGAGCGACTCGAAAAACGCCGTGATCACCGGCCGGGCCGAAAGATTGTCGACCGGGATGTCGAAAAAGCCCTGAATCTGGGCGGCGTGGAGATCGAGTGTCAGCACGCGATTGGCCCCCGCCACCGTCAGCAGGTTGGCGACCAGCTTGGCGGTGATCGGCACGCGGCCCTCGTCCTTGCGATCCTGCCGGGCGTAGCCGAAATAGGGGGCCACGATGGTGATCTGGTTAGCCGAGGCACGTTTGAGGCAATCGATGAAGATCAGCAGCTCCATCAGATTGTTATTGCCGGGGCTGCACGTGGATTGGATCACGAACACGTCGCGGCCGCGGACGTCCTCGAACAGCTTCAACGAGATTTCGCCGTCCGGGAAGTCTTCCAGTTGCGTGCGCCCGAGCGAAATACCCAGGTAGTTGACCACCTGCTCGGCCAGTTGCGGGTTGCTGCGACCCGAAAACACGCAAATGTCTTGCATAAGGACAACTCCTCGTCAAGCGCTCAACCGAACGCTCACGACGCTGATCCCGGTGACGCACACGCCGCCGGCCTCAAGCTGACGGGTAACAGCTCTCCAGGCAAAGCTACCCGGCCTGGACTCGAACCAGGAATACCAGGACCAAAACCTGGAGTGTTACCAATTACACCACCGGGTATCCGAGCGCAGCACATCTATCAATGCGTCTGCTGTCGGACTCGCCACGTTGACGACACAGAGGCCGCGGCAGCGGACCCGCTCGGAGGCCTGCGCCCCAAGCCGCGGTGCGAGAGGCACATTATGCGCGCCGGCGACTAACCGACGCTCACACGCCCCTTGCGAGCGGGCATATCCCGGCCGTGACGAACACCGGGGCGGATAATGTAGCAAACCGGCGGCAACTGTGTCAACCGAGTTCCGGAATTCCACGCGTGTTTGGGTCCATGAAACTTCCAGCGGGCTTCGGCGCGGGCCCCGTAGCGTCCGCCCCACCCGGCCGGCAAGCAATCCGCCACAGTAGACCCCACCGACTTGCGCCCCTGCGCGGGGCAGGACACTATCACGGAATGCCCCCGGCCCGGGCAACCTCGCGG
>JAUWNI010000192.1 GCA_030612705.1 Phycisphaerae bacterium
CGGGGGTCGGCCGCTACAGTCTATGGGCGCCGCCGCTACTATCTCGGATTGCGGGATGCGTGCCTTTGCGTCAGAATGGCGCGATAGCCTATGTTCCTGATTAGTTGGTACATTCTCTGCGACACGGCGATCTATATCCTGGTCGGATTCGCTATCGCCGGCGTGTTACAGGCGGTGATGGCCGGCGGCCGGACGATCCGCTGGTTGAGTGAGCGCAGCCCGCGCTCGGTCTTCCTCGCCACGATGGTGGGCCTGCCGTTGCCGCTGTGTTCCTGCGGCGTGCTTCCTTCCGCCGTCACACTTCACAAGAGTGGTGCCAGCAAGGGTGCCACGCTATCGTTTCTGATCTCCACACCCGAGACGAGTGTCACATCGATCCTGCTGACGTATTCGCTGCTCGGGCCGCTGATGGCGATCTATCGGCCAATCGCGGCGTGCGTGACGGCACTAACGGCAGGCTTTATCGAAAATTTCCTGGAGCGGCGAAGCGAGTCGGAGACAGGTAGCGAGCAGGCCGATGAGGGTGAAACCGCCTCGTGTTGCAACACCGACGAGCAGAATCAGGATACGCCCGAGGACGCCAGGGGGGTGAAGGAAGGTTTACGATTCGCGTTCATCGATCTGTTCGACGACATTTTCTTATGGATCGTCGTTGGGATCGTGGCCGCGGCTGCAATTCAGGTGTTTCTCCCGGCGGGGCTTTTCCAGGCTTTCTTCAGCGACCCATTCACATCGATGCTGTTGATGTTAGTGATCGGGATTCCGCTGTACATCTGTGCTGAGAGTTCGACACCGATCGCCGCCGCACTTATTGCACAAGGGATGAACCCCGGTGCCGCGCTGGTGCTGCTGTTGGTCGGGCCGGCGACGAACATCGGGGCGGTTGGTGTGCTCTATCGCGAGCTCGGCCGGCGAACGGTGATCGTTTACCTGACGACCATCGCGATCATCGCGCTGCTGGCGGGCTGGGTACTGAACCTGCTGACGGCGGGGACGGCGTTTCCGTTGGCCGTGCGGGCCTTTAACGAGCCGTTGGTGCCGCAGTGGTTAAAAGTTTGCGGTGCCATCGCGTTTCTCGTGCTCGGCGTGTTTACCATGCGTCGCCGGCACTGGTGGTCGCGCTCGCTCGCCTGGCTCGACGCCCGGCTGCCGGTTCCCATCACTCAGCGTAGCGTTCTAGTCACCGTCGGTATTCTCGTGGTACTGGGATACGTCGGCTCGGGATTTTTTATTGTTCAGCCGGGCGAAATCGGCGTCGTCAAGCGTTTCGGGGCGATCGTGCGGCCCGACGCGAAGCCGGGCTTGCACTATGCTTGGCCGTATCCGATCGAGGTTGCCGACCGTGTACCGGTTCGGCGGGTGAATCGGTTAGTACTGGGTTTTGCGCTCAGCGAGGACCCGACGGAGGAATCCGAGACGAATATCGCCGAGGCGTGGACGCTGATCGGCGACGAGAACATAGCCGACATCAAGTCGGCCGTGCATTGGGGAGCGATTCCCGAGCAGGTTCTCCTTTTCGAGTACGGTACGGCGGATCGTGAAGCTTTGGTTCGCGACGTGACGCTCGGCGCGATCCGCGAAGTGCTCGGCGGTAGATCGATCAACCGAGGCTTCACCACCGAGCGGCGAGATTGCGAGGCCTGGATCGAGGAACTGATCCAACAACGGCTCGCCGGCTACAACTCGGGCATTCGGATCGACTCTTTCCACTTCCTCGATGCCCACGCGCCGCCGGAAGTGCACGACGCTTTCCGCGACGTAGCCAGTGCGCTGGAGGACAAGTCAACGCGGATAAATCTCGCCCTGGCGCAGGAGGCTCAAATCGTGCCGATGGCGCGCGGCGAGGGCGCGCAGCTCCGCGCCGAGGCCGACGGATACGCGGCCACCACGGTTTTCCTGTCCGAAGGGGAGGCGCGGCGTTTTGTTGACCTGCTGCGTGAGTATCAGCGCCGGCCGCACGTCACGCGTAGGCGGCTGTATTTCGAGACGCTCGAAAAGATTTTGCCCGGCACACGTAAGTACATTAAAACCACCGGCGCGGGTGCCGGCGAGATCGAAATCTGGCTGGTCGATCCGCGCGTTGGCGCGGATCTGCCGTGGCAGTCCGGTGCCGACATGCGCTAGCACATGACGAAAACTTGGTGAAGCCATGCGACTATTCGTTCTATTCGTGATTCTCGCCCTGATCGTTGGGTTGGTATACACCTGCTTTTTCGTGGTGGATCAGACCGATTTCGTGATCGTCAAGCGTTTCGGCGATCCGGTCCGCACGTTGATCGAGCCCGGGCTGGGCATCAAGTGGCCCTGGCCGATCGACACCCTGGTACGTTTCGACAACCGATTGATGGTGCTCGAAAACCCCGCCCAGGGTGAACCCGCCAAGGAGTACCTCACGCAGGACGAGCAGGCCGGAATCGGTAAAAACGTCATGGTCACCACATACACGTGCTGGCGGATCAAGCCGGATGCCGGCTCCGTTCTGACGTTTCTCGAGACGATGGGGAACCGCGCCAGTGCCGAAGATCGTCTAGGCGACGTGGTCGTCTCCGAGTTTGGAGCGGCCTTGGGGCGTAACGATTTCGTCGTGCTGATTTCCACCGACGAGTCGCAACGCGGCTGGGCCGGGTTTATGGACGCGATTCGCGACCGTTGCCGAAAGCGCGTCGAAGCTGAATACGGCATCGAGATCGTGGACATCAAGATTCAGCGGCTGAACTTCCCCGACCAGAACCGGGCTAACGTCTTCGACCGGATGCGGGCCGAACGCGGAACCATCGCCACGCGTTACCGCTCGGAAGGCGAGGAGCAGGCCACGGTGATTCGCGCCAAGGCCAACCGCGAGAAAGAAGAGATTCTCGCCGAAGCCCGGAAGCAGGCGGAGATAACTCGCGGCCGGGCGGATGCCGAAGCCACGAAGATCTACGCCCAGGCTCACAGTCAGGATCCCGAGTTTTACAAATTCCTCCGGACCTTGCAGACCTACGAACAGATATTTGACGAGAAGACCGTGACGATTCTCTCGGCCGACAGCGAATTCCTGTCACTATTGAATCGAGTTGCCGGTCCGGAGCGCGTATTTCCCGCGGAGCAAGACGATGCACGCCGAACAACCACAACCCAACCCGTCCGGCCATAGCAGCGGTTCGCGGCGGCGCGGCGTGGCCGGCGTCGTCACGGGGCTGCTGGTACTGCTGGTCGTCTATGCGCTGTTCGGGTTCTACTTCGTGCAACCCGATGAGCGCGGCGTGGTGCGCTGGTTCGGTCGCATCCCGGAGAGTCAGCTCAAGCCGCCGTATGGCGTGGGGCCGGGATTGCACTACGCATTGCCGTGGCCGGTGTGTCGGGTTGACGTACCCAAAACGACCGAGGTTCGACAGGTATCCGTGGGGATGGCGCCCGAGCTGCGCGAGGCGATCGCGCGGGGCGAGACCTGGGCTATGCGAGCCAGCCCGGCGAGCGACATTTTCACCGGCGATGTGAACATTTTGAAAGTGACCATGACGGTGCACTATAAGGTTACCAACCCGGTCGCGTACGTCATCGCAACGGAAAAACCGGACGAATTGGTCCGTGTCACCGTGCTCGGCGTGCTGATCAAGGAATTGGCAAAGCTGCCCGTCGATGAGGCGCTTACCGCGGCCAAGGCCAAACTGGAGAACGATACCTATACGCGCTCGCAATCGTTGCTCGACGACTACGGCTGCGGCGTGCAACTGGTCGCGACCAGCCTGGAATCGATAGAACCGCCGCGCGCCATCGCGACGGCCTTCAAAGAGGTCGTCAGTGCCAAGAAGGACGGTGAGAAGGTGATTGATCGCGCGATCGCCGAGGCGAATCGCATCCTCCCACGTGCCCGCGGCGACGCCGCCCAGATACTCGAAGAGGCCCAGGCGTATTACCAGATACGAGTGAAACGCGCCCGTGGCGAAGCAGAGAGCTTCCTGAATCTGCTCGCCGAATACCGGCAAGCTCCCGGGGTAACGGAGGATCGGCTGCGTTTGGAGACGTTCGCGAAGGTACTCGCGAAGGTTCGCAAAGTGATCGTCGACAACAAGCCGGGCGAAACGCCGACGCGGATTCGAATCATCGACGAGAGCCCAGAGTAGCTGAAGAAGGGGAACATTTTGAAGCTCCGTCAGTATTGCTTTGATGGGTTCAACCCGAGGAGCCGCGGGCTTCAGTCCGCGCGGCGCCCCGGGGAGTAGAATTTACTCTTTCCGAAGGACCGGGCGGACTGAAGTCCGCGGCTCTTCAAGTACTGTCACGGTCTCGAAAGAAACACTACCCATCAAATCAACCTACACAGAGCGCTTGTCCTGTCCCAAGATCAATCGCAACAAGCCGCAGGGCCGGGTCTCCTGCAATATGCTTCAGACATCTTTGGGCCGCTCCAACGGCGAGCCCGTCGGTGGTAATAAACCACCCGGAGGACCGGCTTCATAGTATCTCAGCGGTTTCCCCTCTCACATGCCTCGAACGCCCCCGGAAATAGCTATAGGACTATAAATTTTGGCAGGCACGGTTGATTTCGTTTGCACAAGGTGCCTAAAACCAGATGGACCGGGAACGAATGGCAACCCGGAGGCGCGGCATATCTCGAGCGCCATATACGCGAAAAAGCACCACCCAGGTCGGTTACCGCGGATCGTTTCGATGGTTCGGCGAGCTTGGGTGGGTTGGTTTCTTTTTGTAGGGACAAGTTTTGTAGGGACAAGTGCGCCGTCACACCTCGATTTGCGGGTAGCGTCGGCCCCACGCGGCCGACGTAGATAGCTGAACGACCCCCGATGGCCGACGTCGGTCGTGGGGGGGCTAGCTCTACAACCCGAAAGCCAAGGTATGGCGGACTACGCGGTTGCCCGTGACTTCAGTCGTGTTTGAAGGTCGATTGGCCAAGGCATAGCGGAAGGAGCTAAGAGATGAAAGCTGCAAGTGTTACAATTTGTGTGGTCGCGATTCTGGGGCTCGCCGCGGGCGTGCAGGCGGATTATGTTTCCACCTTTAACGTTACGCAGGCGGATTTCACTCTACAGGGTTTCTCATCGGGGGGGATCCCGACCGATGGTCCGGATACTCTGGACATCACGGATGTTATCGGCACGTATGATCTGGATATCCCGCCGGAAGGGGGGATGTGGGAAGTCTTCGTGGAAGGCACTGTTGAGCTTGACTTCGACAAAGACGGTACGATGGATGCTACCTGTGTTATAGATCCCATCAGTCTGGGGCTCCACGCCTCGTCGGGGCCACAGACATCCTGGGGGCCTGGAGAGGTGTTGCTTCCTGAGATGACGTTTGAGTATGACATCTACTCCCTCACACTTCACGACCTGGTGCTTGGATTTGAGGTTGACCTCGATGGCGACTATCCCAGCGGCAGTTTTGGCCCGAATGCGTACGCGAATTTCATGATATCGAATGGCGAAAACGGCAACCTCGGCGAGTTGAATCTCGTCTTGACCATCCTGGACAACGCGAGCGGCGGCGGCGATGGGATCATGGATGGCTGGCTTGCTGCTCAGATTACGGTTACAGCCGTTCCCGAACCGACGACCGTAGGCCTGCTGATTGCGGGCGGCTTGGCATTGTTGATGCGCCGGCGTCACTAGCCACTTTGTTGGGCGTGTGTTGAGCAGGTAGTCTTCGGAAATGAATATTGCGGCGGCCGGCGCCAGCGCGTCGGCCGCTGTGATTTATGGGGGGGGGGGGGGGGGGCCCCGGGGGGGTAAAGGTGTTAAAAAAAA
>JAUWNI010000074.1 GCA_030612705.1 Phycisphaerae bacterium
AAACCCTTGTCGTAACCCGCCTGCAACATCGACGGCATGAGGCTCTCACGAAACTCCTGTTCGCTGAGAACCTCACGAATCTGCTGCTTCATCGCTTCCACTCGCGCGGCATCCTGATCTTGCGCGCTGTTGGCAATTAACTGATCCTCCAGCGCTTCGATCTTGCTTTGCTGCGCATTAAGCAGCTGTTCCAATCGAGCAACCTTGTCGCCCGAATCGCCCTGTGCAGACGACGCCGTGTCGTCTGCGAATGCCACTCCGGTCAGCAGGCAAAACACTACTGCCCCGAATAAGCACCCGCGCCACTTCAATTTTGACATAAGCATCTCCCAAAAAGCTCTAGGACTTGGCGCCAACCAACCTCCTATCGGCCGAAACGCCAATTATCTTTTCATACACCACTAGCCCGCGTAAAGACGCGCGCGCAAACTCCATCCTCATCTGCTGCCAATAACTGACAATCCGCGTGCCAATATGTGCAATAATCAGCTAGAATTTTAAACCCATAATTCACATGAGGTTACAAACCCAAGACTGGCGGCGAAGCCGACGTGCCTAATCCGATAAAATGACGGATGTTCGTCACGGAATACTCGGCATGCAACATAACACGCTATACAACAAAGGGTTACATTAGATTAAACGCCGCCATCTTTATATTGGTTCTGGCGGACAACCGTCAATTCAATCGCCCGTTCAAGCCCGCTTGCCGGGAGCGCTTCCAGGAATCGTTGATCCTAAAAACAGCTACTTGGTACTCTGCCAATCGCATGCCCAAGTCCACACACTCGCTAGGTTTACTGAGTAATCTTGGTCGTCGGCTGCTGAGCCCGCCGCGGCTTCTTACTCGTGCGCGAGAGAACGCATGTCGCCGTAAAGCCTACTAGCACCATCACTACCGTCGTCCCCGCGCCGCCCCCCGTAATCGGCGGTGCCGTCCGCTTGCTCCAGACCGTTCGGTCGGTGATGTGCTCAATCAGCTCTGCCTGATCGTCGATTACCTCCACACCCGGCAGGTGCCATTTCCGCGCGTAAGACCGAACCTCCTCGAACGACCGTGCCTCCAGGGCTTTCTCGCCAACCGACTGTGTGAAAGGCCATAAGCCGACCACCGATCCGAGCAACACGCCCAGCAGAACGCCGACGGTCGGGCGATGAAAGCGATGAAGTAGGATCTTCAACAAGTTCGACAACAAGACGATGCCGAGCACCGCCCCGATACCGACCGGGATTACGACGCGCAGGCTGGCTTTGAGAGCCGACATATCGAGGTTCTTCACGCCGTCCTTCAAGTCGCGTACCGACCCGACCACGCGGTCGTACTGGTCCATTACCAGCAACATGTATGATCCGGAAATACCCGGCAGCACCATCGTCGTCGAGCCGACCACGCCGGAGACGAAATCCATTCCCATATTATGCGGAAAGCCGCCGCCGCCCTTGAGCAGGAGTACGCCCGCCATCAGCCCCAGCCCCGCCAGGACCGCGATGACGATGTCCGCCCGCACCGGCCGCAGTGATTTGAATAGCAACGGCGCGCCGCCCAGCGTCAATCCGATGAACAGCGCGAACATCACGATGGTGTAATGGAACAGGAGATAAAGGATGAAACCCGCCAACCCGACAATCGCACCGGCGGCAAAGCCCCCGACAATCCCCAAAAAGATGATCCGCCGCCACGAAAACCGCAGCGCGGTGACCTCGGCAACACTGTCGATGAACTCTTCGTAGAGACCCATCGCCAGGATCATCGTCCCGCCCGAGACGCCGGGGATCAGGTTGGCGATGCCCATCAGCACGCCGGCAATCGCCGCCCGTATCGCCTTCAGCACGGAAAATCCGCTGCTCGATTCTGCCGACGACTCGCCGACCGACGACGAATCCGTGTGCCCGTTGGTCGAGTTCGCTGAATTCATGGCGGGTCAATGTAAGCGGCCCGCGCGGCGCTGTCCATGACGGCGTCAGACGTTATACTCTCGAAAGTCCAATGATGTTCGCGCGGGATTGAATGGTCGCAGGGAGCCAGCCGCAAATGTCCGAACCAGCCGAGCCATCGCCGACTTGGCCGTCGTTCGCCCGACAAGTCATCGAGCTTGCCGTTCGCAACCTCGACGTCAACCGCTCCACGCCGCCCGAACAAAGCGTCGAGTCCTTGGGCGGCGTGTTCGTGACCCTGAAAAAACTCGGTCGGCTTCGCGGCTGCATGGGCACGCTCGACCCGTCGCAACCGTTGGCCGAAGCCGTGCGCCACGCCGCCCGGACCGCCGCCCTGGGCGATCCACGCTTTCCCCCCGTCGCGCTTACCGAGCTGCCCGACGTGTCGGTCGAGGTATCGATCCTTTCGCACCCCTGGCCGATGCAATCAATCGACGATCTTCAAATCGGCACGCACGGAATCATCGTCCGCAAGGGCCTACAGCACGGCCTCTTCCTGCCGCAGGTCGCCAGCGAGCATCACCTCGACAAGCATACCTTCCTCTCGCGCTGCTGCGCGGAAAAGGCCGGTCTCACCCCCGACGCCTGGAAGGAAGCAGACACCGAAGTGCTGCTGTTCACCGCCGAGATCTTCAACGAATAGACACCAGTTGAACCGCCAAGGCGCCAAGAGCGCCAAGGTGGCCGAGGGTTCGGGGCGTAGCGTCCACCCCCCGCGGCGGACGTAGGGTTCGGGGATTTGGGATTCGGCGTGTGCCACTGCTTTCAAGCGGTGCCCTTCGGGGTCCTTTCAAAGTCGCACTGCTCAAGAGCAGTGGCACACCGTCAGTACCACCCGCCCGCGAGCTGCCAAGGGTCCGTGAAACCTGTCCAGGAGGCGGTCAATGAACCACTCAAGAAAGACCTTGCAAGCAGAGAGAACATCTACACGTCTAAAGCGGGCCAGGGGATGTCGGGTCTGCGGATCCGACCTGTGTGGCGCCTAGTTATTCGGGCCCTGGTGCGTCAGACGTCGCTCGATCAACGGATCCCAATCTTGCAACGGATTGCCCCCTTCTGCAAGTTCGACGATGACGCGTTTCAGTGCAAATCGAACCGCATCCTCAAACTCCTTCGTGAATTCTGCAAGGTTGGCTTCCTTCTCGAATTTGGCCAAGTTGCCGCCGTGCACAATCTTGCTTCGCATATCGTAGGCTTTCTTGAATTGCTTGAACACGGCTCTCGGTGATTCGTTCCAGTTGGACAAGAAAGCCGCAGCCCGCAGGGCAAGGCGATATCGAAGTTCGCTTTGGTGTTGTTGATCGGATAGAAATATCGCCTCGGCTGCTATGACGAGATCGACGAGCCTATCGTGAGTATTCGTCCTATGAACCAAATCGAAGAAGCGGCGGATCGCAACCTGGACTGCTTTGTTCTGGACGACGGTTCTGGATACCATTGCTACATAGAAGTCCCGGAGTTCATCAACCTCCACGGGAAGTATCTCATAGCTATCAAAAAACGGCGTACGCACTGCGTGCTCGGGATAAGCCAATGACGTGCTAGCGAGCAAGGGGCTTTCGGAGGTCGTAATGGTACCGACTATCGCGCATTTCCCTCTCTTGAAGACTGCTAAAGCCTTACAGATTTTAGACATCTGGGCCTGAATCGGGTCAGCTTGATTTTCTCGCCTGTCCCACACTTCCGTCGGGATCGGAATCGGAAACCTAAGCTTGGCGGCGAGTCCGTAAACGGGTCCGATCATGTGCTCATCGAGAATGAACCAGGGGCACTCATTCTCCTCTAGCTTTCTTAGCTTCACATCGCTAGTGAAGTCAATGGGGGCTCCAGGCGCACGCATGGCGTAGAACGGCATTACGACATTGATCTCGATTTCCGTGGCGTAGTATGTGCGCTCAAAATCTTCATAAGCTTTGTCGAAGAGCGGTTGTTCAAAGCTGCAGTCTGGTAGCGACGCTGGGTACATGAAGACCACCGCGTTGGCTATTGCGTCTAGGGATATCCGGTGCTGCATCCCAGGCGTGCCTACCATCCTATCCACGAGACCATTCAGAATCTGATCCGCGAGGACAGCTGCCGTGACCCGTTGCCGTTGAGGAGTGTCGTTCAGTGAACCAATGATCTGCCGAAGAATGCGAGAAACAAAGCGGCCGTGGTGTCGGGCGAGCATCGGGTGAGCTATAGGCTTATCCAGCTCGCGTAGCAGATCTGAGGTGCTGGGCATTTCCTCCCGGACTTTGTTCAATGCCAATTCGACATAGTCGCGGCAGGCACAGTACAGCTCATGATTCCTCGGTTGCATGCCAGTCGCCCCGGGTATACCCACATAATCCGCGTAGGGTCGGGCGGGTGGCACTGTTCGACCTGCGGACGATTGTCCGCGTGCCACTGCTCTTGAGCAGTGCCTTTTCTGACGCAAACCGATCATCCATCCGCAACGGCACATTGCCCGACGCGTCTTGCTCAACAGCCGCTTCATGCACCGCATTCTACCACTGCTCAAGATCAGTGCCACACATCGCCTTCCGCGCGCCGCGCGCCAGCCTTTGGCGCGCGATACTCGACATCAACTTGGCGCCCGATTCACGCTCGCATTGTTCTATAATAACCCGAACGCCCGGGGAAGACAAGCTACGTTGACTTGCCGGCCCGGCCCGCGTCTTCGTGCGCGATCCCCAGGATGAGCGCCACGCCCACCCCCAATACCGCCAGAACGGCATCCTCACTCAATACAAAGCCCACCTGCGTTGCATACGCAACCAGAACCGTCGACACCGCCACCTGTACCTTTCGGCTGCGTAACGGCCAGAGCCATCTCTTCCATCCGCTTGGTTGTTCGTTCATGTCAACACCTCATGCGAATTCCAATTGATAGTCGTGCCACCTATGTAGCGGCCGACGCCCGTGTCGGCCGTGGAATGTGGAAATCTTTCGCCACCCGACGTCCGCCACGGGGGTCGGACGCTACAATGCACGACGCGGGGGTCGGACGGTACAATTCACGACGCGCGCGTTCGAAGTAGAATACGTATCATTTTGCATTTTTCATTCGCCACTTTGCACTCTTAATGCTTCCCCCGCCCGCGCGGCGATCCCCTGCTTAGCGCGGGCAACCTTCGCCGCCAACGACTTGTACAGCAGATCGATCACCGCTTGGTCGCTATAGAGCTTCGCGTCCACGCCGATCAGACGCAGCGCTTTCGCGCGTTCGTGCTGCACCGTCCAGAACTCGATCAGATCCCGATCGTTCCATACCTCGTTCAACGCCGACCGCTGCGCCGGCGAGAGCGGTGTCCCGACTTGTTCCAGTCGGCGTTGCAAATCGCGATACAACAAAAGGCACAGTGCCTCGTGCTGCCGCTCGAACACCGCCTGCTGCACCTGATCCGCCCGCTGCTGTGCCGTAAGCGCCACGCGCAACGATTCCCGCGTGCATCCGGCGGCACTGATCACTACTACTAATACGACCCCCCACACCAAACCACATCCGCGCGACACTATCATGCTACGTCTCCCTGGCAGTCCGCCGCAAAAGTCATGTAGCGTCGGGTCTCCGTGCCCGACGCGGGATGAACACGGTGTTCCACGGCCGACACGGGGGTCGGCCGCTACAGTCTGTGGCCGGCGCTGACTTGTGCGGCGGACTGCTGGCACAGTCATTCCCACGTCATCATCCCGCGCAGCGCGTCAATAACTGAATCGCCAGCGTGACGCCGTCCGCCCACTTCTCCGCCGCGATCGCCTCGGCCATCTTTTGCGTGGTCTGCCGCAGCTCTTCGTGCGAGAGCCACCCGCCGATAGGCGCCGCGCGCGACAATTCGGCGTTCTCGTAATCCCGCTCCGTCGGCGTCAGCGTCTCACCGACCCGTACCGTCTCGAACAGCAGCGCATCGATAACGTGACCGGCAGCGCTGATAAACGCCCGCGCCGTCTCCGCGTCGATGTTCCGCAACAGTTGTCGTAAATCCATTTCGTTTCCTTTCCGCACTATCTGTCCGCCGCAAAAACCATGTAGCGTCCGGTCTCCGTGCCGGACGTAGGATGAAAACGGCGTTCTACGGCCGACACGGGGGTCGGCCGCTACAGTCCGTGGCCGGTGCCGACTTTTGCGGCGGACTGTTACACAATGCCACGACGAACAGTCACGCGCTAAGCTTCTCAAGTTGCCTCGAGACGCGGTTCAGCCAGTCAGTTTCCAGTCGGCGGTGCGTGCGCAGTTCCTCGCGCAGTGCTGTCAACGCCTCCGTGTTCGCCCGAACCACGTCCAGCAGTTGCTCATTCACGTCGGATACCTGGTGGGTGTATTGCAGCGCCTGCTGCACGCCGGCAACGTTCCGCGTCCGCTCCTGACGCTCGAACCACCACATCACGAACAACAGACCCGAAATCCCCAACGAAACGGCTTGCTTGGCAATAACATCCAACATCAACACACCCGGTGAAACCCAAAAGGTAGCGTCCACCCCCAGTGGCGGACGTAGAACGCGGAACGTGCACACTCGTATACCCACGTCCGCCACGGAGCGCGGACGCTACCCGGCTCTCGCGATAGACAGTTACAATCCATCCAACTCATCATGCGTAAAACGTCGCGGCGGCTCCGTGTATCGCGGCGAATCGTCGACCGCGGTCCGCGACGCCGGCGGCGATGACGCCGGTAGATCAATCTCACCCGACGCTATCGACGTAAACCAATCCGGCGTCTCGTCGTGCAACAGCCGAACCCGCTCCGGTATGTCCGTCACAAACGGCGAGTCACGCCACACCAGATATTCCGCCAAATCCAGCACGCGCGTTTCCAATACATTCGACAGTTCCGGATGCGCCGTCAGATCGATCGGCGTGGCGTAGCGTTTCGCGAGATACGAATTCGCCAGCGCCTCCGCCTCGTCCACGATCTGTTGTGCCACGGTCGAGTCCGCCGTCGTGCCATTGACACGGTCGGTCAAGCGCGCGTACAGCGTGCTGCCAAGCCGACTCTGGAGTTGTGTTATTGTTATGTAAGCCACTGAACTTCACCCCATTCATTCCATTGCAAGAGCCCCGTAGCGGCCGCCCCCCGGGGCGGCCGCAATACATCGGGAGCCGTTCGCGTTTCCACGGTCGCCACGGGGGGCGGCCGTTACCAAGCGCGCAAAACCCATCAAGAGGAACGGTACTGGACTCTTCTAGTTAAACGTCAACAGACAGGCATCCTGCCAGAAACCGTAGCCGGCCTCGTGGATTGCCTTGACGCCGTACTGGTGCTGGTTCTCGTTGACCTCCAGCTCGCTGCCTTCGGCCAGGACCTGGACCTGCACCGGCAGTTCTTCCTGGAAGATGAACGGCCGCGATTCGCCGTCGGTGCGGAAGATCGCGAATTTGTCGGTCCAGTTCAGCCGCGGGTTGGCCACCCAGTCAACCTTGAACGGCCCGGACGCGGCCAGCGGATTGCTCGACGAATCGATCGTTTGACTCGACAGCGCCACCAGCGTAGACGACAGGAACGACATCGGCACCATCACCAGATACTGACGCGCCGACTCGTTCATCGGCTCGGCCTGATCGTCCTTGAAACCGATGACCTGAGCGATGCCTCTCACGATCGCCTCGTACATTTCGCTGTCGCTCGGAGCGGTCGGCGTCGACGCGTCGTACGTGATGCTGTTGCTTTGCGTACCCGAGTCACCCTCGCTGTGGCTGGTGCTGAAGAAGTACTGGCCGTCGTACCCCGTCCCGCTGGCACCACCCGAGATCAGGTCGGTCAGCAGCTTGTTTGGGTGCGTCGCCACTCGCCGAGCCATCTCGTTCACGCGGATCATGATCTGCCCGGCCTTGTCGCGGCGCTGCTCGTCGGCGTCTACGCGAATCGTCGATTCCCACACCTTGTTGACGATCGTGATCCCCTGGCTGCGCAGCGGCTTGACCTGCCGGCCGCCGACCCACTGCCGCACCTGCGGCACCATCCCCAGCCAGCGGTACGTCTCCGATTCCTGGTTGCTGGCAAACCGCATCGCCAGCTTCGTCCACCAGGCCGCGTTGGCGAATTCTTCCAGACGCCTGTAAAAACGCCCGATGATCGCCCGCGAAGTCAATCCCGTATCTACAACAACGCTCATGCGTATCTCCTTGTTACTTTGTTACCTTGTTACTTTGTTACCTTGTTACTTATTTACGTGCTCGCGATCGGTTGGCAGCGCACGCGCGCCATATCCGTCCCTTCGATCGCCACGATGCGACCAATACGCGTATTGTCAGTGGACGTCAGCGTCAGTGTGCCGTCATCGCTCGCATACACGACACTGCCGATGTCGGTAGCACTCACGCCACTCAGTGTGTGGATGATATCGATCGACTGATGCAGGCGTACGTTGATGCCGCCGGCCGTGTGTCCTGTAACGGTGTTGTCGGCCTGCTTGTACGCCACGCCCAGGAAGTCGTCCCCGGCGGTCAGCGGTCGGGCATACCCGGTCGACGAGTTGACGCCGACAAACGCCCCTTTGTAAATGTTGACATCGTCATCAACAGCAATCTCAATCAATTCCTGAGAAGTATAGAACTTCACTTCCCGATTCGAACTTAGTGCCATCTGTATACTCTCCAAAAGTCAAATGTTCCAAAACCCTGGCGCGTCTATTCTACCGTCTGCAATGATGTTCCGAAGCGGTGAATCCTGCCCGCCGCCAGTGCCCGGTCGTACGCCTCCAGGTCTTCCGTTTCGACGGTGCTATGTCCCGGCGTCGCTTCGCCGCGCTTCGACCCGTGTTCGAGCTTACCGCCCCGCAGGATCTCGCCTCGCGTGTCAACCTTGATCACGCGCCCGGGCGGCAACAGCACCGGTGCCCGCTCGAGACGAACCTGCGTCCGCTCCGGATCGCGCAGATAGTCCTCGCGCCAGTCCATGCTCGTGCTGTCAACAATCTTGCCCAGCCGCATGCCGCGCTCGACGAACGTGTCGGCCTCTTGCGCCGATAGTTGCTTTTGCAAGAGTTCAATCTCATCATTCAACGTGGCGATCTCCGCATGCAAGACGGCATCAGGCTCCGCCTGGCCCGTATTGTCTTCCGCTACGGGCAACTCTTCCGGATCGCGGCGCGTCGCGGCCAGTGGCCGCACGCCGCGCATCGCCGGATCGTTAGTCAACGCCACCGGCCCCAGTGCCGCCACGTCGGTGTAGTCTTCGTCGGTCCAGTAGATCACCGGGGAGAAATAGCGATACTCGCCCGAGCGCAGCAGCTCTTTCGCGCGGTCGGTCCACGTCACCTCACAGGCCCATAGTCCATCCTCGCGGACTTCGAGTCGGCCGATCCAGCCCGCGGCGGGTCGTAGTCCGTCCGGCCGCGTGTTGTAGCGATCGAAACTCTGGTGTTCGTAGTCGATCGCCAGCTTGCGCTCCATCTGCTCGAACCAGCGTCTGGCCGAGACCGCGTGTCTGTTGTCAAACACGAAGTTGGTCCCTGACGCGGCGCGCTCGACCCGCACCTCGCCATACGGAATCAACAGGAATTCCTCTAGCGGTTCGCCGCCCGGCCGCGACAGCATCGAATACTCGAATCGCGACATCGGTCGCTCGGACCGCGCCTCCCGATCGGCGATGCGCGTCAGCATCCACGCGTCGGTCTGGTCCGACGCGCTTTCGAGCAGTTCGCGAAAGCGCTGAAGGTTGTTCGGCAAGTCCTGCTCCGCGAGCCGCAACGCCTCCTTCAGTCGATCGAGAATGTGTTGTGTTGCCACCGCGCCGAGCATGTCGGTCCCGGTTGGCGTAACTGTGTGTGTTTGAGATTTCAAGGCATTCACCTCACTTTCCGGACTTGTGTAGTTGTCATAACTGCAATCATTGCCGTAACTGTGCCGCGATAGCGCTCATGATGAGCCGCGGGCTTTAGCCCGCGCGGCGCCGCGCGGACTGAAGTCCGCGGCGCCTTGTGTTCCGTGACTACCTTTACGGTCCTTGCCGTTCCGAGCGCACTTTTGTGGTGTGCACTTCTTCTTGGAACTCGGAAGGCGCAGAACTTCGATGTTGCCTTTGTCGTTGCGCGCGCCCGTCGGGACAAAACCCAAACGCCGGTAGAATCCACGCGGATCGCCCGTGCTCATGTCCAGTTTCGCCCGCACCTCGGTGGCCCCGCAGCGGCCGACCAGTTCCTTGCCGATCCCCAGCCCGCGATAAGCCGGGTGTACGAGCGTGTTGACCAGCCGGCTACCGCGCGTGGTGATCGCCACCCCGACCAGCACCGCGTCAATCTCCGCTACATACACTTGGTGATACTGTCCGCCAACGAGGTCTTCGAGTTGCCCGCGGCGAATGAAGTAGTCCCGACGCAATACCGTGTCGAAGAAAAAATTCAGCGGAACCAAATCGCCTTGGCCGGCGGGACGAACGGTAAGCGTCGCGGGACGCGCCGCCCCATTTCCGTTCTTACCGGCCGGACGCTTCTTCGCACTCACGGCGCTTTTTGTACTCATGATTCGCTCCCCTCGGCCAGGACCGGCTCTTCGCCGGCCGGCTCGGGAATCCCCAGCGCGCGATGAACCCAACGACGCGGCACTTTTAGTCCCAACTCGCGCACCGCCACCGCCAACGTGTCCACCAGCACCTTCGTGTCGACCGACTGGATCAACGAACGCCGCAAGTCCGGCACAGCCACCCCGTCGCCGAACCGCGCCCGCACCAGCGACGTCAACAAATCCCGCCGAATGGTCTGGCTTTCGTCGGCAATGTCGTCGACCAGCAGGTCCTCGCGCACGCGGTCGTGAATCTCCGCCGCCGCCCGCGAACCTTCCCCGCGCAAGTCGGTCGTCAGGTGCTGCCCGAGCCAGAGAATGGTGACTTCGCTGTTGCAGTATTCCTGCAACGGTTGATATGGCTTGTCGCCCCCGCGCGCTTCGAGCAGTTGCAACTCGATGTTCTTGCTGATGATCGCGACGGCGTCGGTCCCGAGCGCTTCGAGCATCTTGAGCAATTGCTGCTTGTCCGACTCGGGCGTGCCCGGCTCGAAGCGACCCACGCGGACGGGCATCCCCGCGATCTGCGAGTAAATCAGCCAATCCTTGAAGCTCAGGTTCTGGGCCACATACAGCAGCACAGACGACCGCAGCAACCCGCCCTCGAAGTGCCGCCCCGGTTTCACTCGCGGCTGGTGCACGACCCACTTTGCCGGCAACTCGTCGAGCGCGACGCCGGTGCTCTGCTCCTCTTCGGTCCGCACCCGCAGCCGCCACGGCTCGTTTACATCGCTGATCAAACGCGAGTACGGCACGGGCACGACGTCGATCAACTTGCCGCCGTCCCAGACCAGCTCCGCGACGGCGATGCCGTAGCCGATCGCGTTGGCGAGATGATCGAGGGCGTCGTGAAAGCGGTCGAGCGACGCGAGCGTGTCGCGACAGTACTCCGCCGCCGCCCGAGCCTGCCCGGTCGAGTCCCCCGGTTCGATTTCCCAGTCCAGCCCGGTCAGTGCCAGTCGGCGGGTCGCCTCGACCGCCGCCAGTCGCGGCCACTTCTGCAACATCTCCGCGAAGAGCTCGAACTGCATCTGCGGCGAGCCGGCGTCGGCCGTGTGCAGCAGTGCCAGCACGCGCGCCGGCGTCAGCCCGACGCTCGGATACGCGTGATACGAATCCTCGCGCCAGGGTCGAATGACCCGCTGCTCGTCGCGCGTAGAGACGCCGCGCGACGGCAACAACGAGCCGAGTTTCTTGACTTGCTCAAGCACTTTATATCCCGCATCTTTGAGAGGCACGCAGTTTCTCCTGACAGTCGCTGGCGAGTCGGGCCTGTCGCGGCCCCGCCGCGGGCCGTGCAACTATTTCGAGGATATGCAAGGATGCTAGAGTGTCTAGGAATGCTTCGACAGATGTTCTTCAATGCTCGTCATTGTCGTGAAGTGTCACGCTTTGAACGGAAAAGAACCGCCGAATCGATCACCGCGTCAGCAAAACGGACCGAGCGGCCGCTGCCCCCCCCGCGCCGGACCACCGCGGGCTCTGTCTTAGTTGAATTGATGGGTTGAACCCGAGGCGCCGCGGGCTCCCGCCCCCGCGGAGATGCCGTGGGGAGTAGAATTTACCTTTTCCGAAGGACCGAGCGGACTGAAGTCCGCGGCTCCTTGGAACTGCGCTCCATCCTCTCAAAGCACCAGCGACAAAGCACCAACCCAAATCGACAAACTCATCCCGCCCCCGCTGAACCCGGAGCATGCCCGCGCTAACGCTTGGGCATGACACCCGGCCGCGTGGCGCAACGTCTTTAACGGCAAGCTGTTCGAAGTTGTCTGCTCGGAGTGGCCGCCTGGACGCGATTGTGCTACCCTTCGTGCTGGCTTGACGGACTCAGACATCCGTATCGGGCTTGGACCCCATGAATAACGATCGACACGACACGTCAACTCGCATCCGGCCCTTGCTGCGATGGATAGGGGGCAAACAGCACCTCGTCCGCAGGCTGGTACCTTTCGTTCCGGCTGATTACAAGAAACGCTGCTACCGAGAGCCGTTTCTTGGCGCGGCATCGATGTTTCTTGCTCTGCGTCCAGAGCATGCACGCTTGGCAGACGCCAATGAACATCTGATCCGATGCTACGAGGCTGTCCGCGACAGTCACCACCGTGTTTCTGCGTACCTTCGCGAACACGCCGCCAAGGATTGCCCGGACCACTACTATGCGGTGCGCGAGGAGTACAATCGCCGGTGTCCTTCGGCCGCCCAAGCTGCCCGGTTCCTTTACCTGAACAGGACCTGCTTCAACGGGGTATTTCGGGTCAACACGCGCGGGCGGTACAACGTTCCCTACGGCTACAAGGACCATCCGATCTTTCCTGATCGGGAGGTCCTTGCAACGGTGAGCCAAGCTCTCGGCGAAGCAGAACTGGTTGCTAATGATTACAAGGATTCGCTGGCAGCTGCCGAACCGGGAGACTTCCTCTACCTCGATCCTCCATATCCCCCGCTGAACGGGACGTCCTATTTTACTCACTATACCAAGGACAGGTTTGACGCTGACGATCAGAGGACTCTGGCTGAATCGGTGTGTGAGTTGGACAAACAGGGATGCTTGTTTATGATGTCCAATGCCGACACTCACATGATTCGGAGGCTGTACCGCAATTTCCACGTCACGCGGTTACCAGTGACCCGTTACGTTACCTGCAAGGCCACGAAACATCGCGTCGGCGAACTGGTGATCACCAATTACTGAGGTAGCCGATGACTGCTCTCGACACTACAGAACCGGCTCTGCGATTGCCGAACAAACACGAGCTGTACAGAACGTCGATGTGGCTGTTCACGCATCTCATTTGCGGTCTAATGCCACTGTGGGGAAGCTGGCTGCTGCTCAAGCTTGGCTTGCACAGCCCCGGCCTCTCCGACTTTGTAAGCCATGGCGAGTTCTGCCTCTACGCGGCAGCGCTGGCGGGGACGTCACTTTTTGTGATCCTGCGTGAGGAACGCCACCCACTTCGCGGGCGGCTGTTTGTCGGTCTAGTAGCTGTCGCTCTGCTTGCGTCCTCCGCGCTTGTCTTCGCCGGTGCGTTTACGTTGAATTACAGGAGTGGGGCCAGCATCCCGCTACAACTAGACATTGCGTTTCTCACGACAGCATCAATGGTACTTTACGTCATCGCACTCGTGACGGCTGTGATAACGCTCTTTCTTGAGGGGCTAAGCCAGTCATACGATCCGCGCAAGGCCCAGACGAAGGAGCAGGGAGCTTTGACGCAGGCGTTTCGCTCCATTAAGGACTGAGTCACATGGCACAAGACTCGATCAGATTCCGGTGCATTCCGGTCCAGCAACCGCTCGGGACGTTCTATGTTGGGGCAATCGCGGCGCCCGACGTGCTCGCCATCGCATACGCCGACATTCGGCGCATAGAGGCACGCGATATCGAGAAGATTGTCGGGATCCAGCGGGAACTGGTGCCCCGACGCGTGCGCGAGCTCAAGCAGTACGTCCAGAACATAGACGCGACGTTCCCGACAAGTGTAATCCTCGCAATTTCGGGCGAACATGCGGAGTACGTGGAAAAGCAGAAGGAGATGATAATAACACGACAAGAGGATATCGCCAAGATCATTGACGGCCAACACCGCATCGCAGGCCTAGAGAAGTTCGATGACACATTCGAGCTCAATGTAACGATCTTCATAGACATGGACATTCAAGACCAAGCTATGACATTCGCGACGATTAACCTGGCGCAGACAAAGGTCAGCAAGTCCCTGGTTTATGACCTCTACGCGTTTCAGAAAGCACGCAGCCCACAGAAGTCGTGCCACAACATCGCACGGCTCCTGAATAGTGAATCGGGTAGCCCGCTCCAACTCAGAATCAAGATCCTCGGAAAGGCAACGGGCGAACCATTCGAGTTCATCACACAAGCAACTTTCGTAACATCGCTCCTTGACTACATCTCCAGCAACCCAATGAAGGACCGTGACCTCTTGAAGCGAGGGAAACGCGTGCCCCCGGCGTCAGTTGCTGATGCCACCAAACTTGTGTTCCGGGACCTTTTCATAGACAAGAAGGACGCCGAGATCGCTAAGATCGTCTGGAATTACTTCGATGCCGTGGCACAGCGCTGGCCGACGGCGTGGAACTCGAAAGCGAAAGGTGAAATACTGAATCGCACGCAGGGTTTCTCGGCACTCATGAGATTCCTGGGGCCCGTGTACCGCGACACGGCGAACTCGCGAGGGCGGCTCGCGACGAAGAGCGTCCTTGGCGTGTTGAAGACGGTCAAGCTTCGCGATTCAGACTTTACGAAGGACAAGTATGTGCCGGGAACAAGTGGTGAGACCGCGCTGTTCAACGACTTGCGCGAGCACTCTGGCCTGGAATGACATCACCAACGACCCTAGCTGCGAGTTCGTAAGGTGCGTCCCTTATCGCACCATTCAAGTGCGGACGTGGGATTTGTACGACCGGACCGCACTACGGCGGGTGGCCAGTTCAACTCGGGTGGCATGGGCAGGCCCGCCGGAGGCGGGTTTGCCCGTGTCTTGATCGCTGGAGCACGCGCCGCTTACCACGCGACTCGGCGGGAGCCTCGCCCTCACAGCACTGCTGACGGCTGATGGCTTCGCCGGACTCGGAGGTTCGGCGCTACTGAACCCTGAACCCTACGTCCGACACGGGGGGCGGACGCTACACCCGAATCCTACGTCCGCCACGGGGGTCGGACGCTACACTCTGAACCCTTCGTCAACTTGGCGCTCGTGGCGTCCAAAAGGCAAAAAAAGACCGAATTTCGAATCTCGGGTGCGGAAATTGGGTTAGGGCTCAGATCCACGTCCGGCACGGAGACCGGACGCTACATCGGCCGCGCGAGGGCGCGGGCCGCTACATGGCAGGAGCGCGAACAGTGCTTCATGTTCGACGTCCGCCACGGGGGGCGGACGCTACGTTGGCTGACGGCTGCTACAGCCGCGATAGGTAGCGCGTGATCGAGACCATCAGTTCGCGCAGCGCTTTGAGGCCGCGGTGGCAGAGCATGTGGATTGCCGGCTCGGTCTTGCCGAGGCGCTCGGCGACGTCGGCGATGCCGCGGCCCTCCAAAAAACGCAGTTGCACCACCGCCCGCTGGTCGTCGCTGAGGCGGGCCAGGCAGGACATCACCGCGGCGATGGCTTCGTCCTTCGCAATCTGGTGGCTCGGCGTCGACTCGCCGGCGGCGAGGCGGTGGACCAGGTCGGGGTACGACGCGGTCGTGTCGGCGTGCTCGCGGCGCACGTCGCGTTTTTGCCGTTGCAGCGCTCGCTGCTGGTCCTTCAGTCGGCTGAGGGCAATCGCTTCGAGCCACTTGTAGAAGCCGCCCACGATTTCGCGTTGGCCCTCGGCGATGCTGAACTGACCGTCTTCGATTGTCTTGAAGGCGGAAATGTACGCCTGCTGCAAAACATCGTCCGGATCGACGTATCGCCGCAGGCCGGCGTCGATCCTTGCCTCGACCAAACGGTGTAGCGGCTGGTGGTAATGCACAATCAAACGCTGGAGCGCGTCGCGATCACCCCCGGCGACAGATTCAACCAACGTCACGCGCTGCTGTTCATCCATGGCGAGTTACTTCGACAGACCAAATCCGCCCGGTCCACGGCCGGCGAGGCGCCGGCCGCTACATGGGTGGCACCGGCGTCCCGCCGGTGGATTCGTCCGGCACGGAGACCGGGCACACCGGAACCAAAGGTTCGCGGGACGACCCGCATTACGCAATCCCTAGTGTCGTGTTTCTCAAGTTCGTTGCATAAATGAAGGAGTGCAAAGCTCTACTTTGCCCGGCAAACCCGAGGTTTGCTCTCCCCGGAATAACGTCGCGAATTTCTGAGACACCACACTATGGACAATAGTAAGAGGGACAACCACCTATCAGGCGGCTGCCCCTCTTCTTATGCCTCTCCTTCGTGCTCTTTTCTTCTACGTTGCCCTATCCGCGGCGACGGAGAAGCGCCAACCCGCCCAGGACTATCAGTGACAGGCTCGCCGGTTCCGGTGTCACCACGAAGTTGTCGATCACGCCGAAGCTCAAATCGGGATTGTCGGAAACCGAGCTAAAGAGGTCGGCGTAGATCACCTCGACATTGCCGACCATGCTGACGACCGTGCCGCCGTTGCTGTTGTCGATCGTTCCGATACTCAGGCCGTCGACCGTGAAGTTGGCGATGCCCAGATCGTCAGTGATCCCGCTGCCGAGCGCATCGGAATCCACCGTGATCACCATGTGATGCCAGGCGAACCCACCGCAGCCGGCGGCGGTCTCCCCGGTCTGCTGCGTGTAGTTTTCCTGCTGGTACAGCGGCGGACCCTGCGGCGGGAAGTAATTGCTCAAGTCCACGCCCGAGTTGTTGTTCGAGTCGATGTCATACTGACCGCTCTCGATGAACTGCTCGCCGGTGTTCTTGTACAGGCGCCAGTCGCGGCTTGAACCGCCTTCGCCGTCGATGAGCAGCAACGCGCCGTTTCGCCCCGGCGTCGTGCCGTCATAGCCCGCACCGCCTCCGATAAACTCGGTCGAGCCGGTGCCGCCACCGGGGAACGGACCGTTTGCGTTGATCCAGAAATCGAACTCGATGACATACTGACCGCTGACCGTAAAACCGGTCGGCGTAGCGACGATTTCCTCCACCGTGGCTGGATCCAGGATGTTGGCCGCCAGCCTCAGGCCGGTAGTACTGCCGCCCGGGGAAGCCGGGATGCCCATGGCGGTGAAATCCCAGCCGAATTGATGGGCTGTGTCGCCCGTCGCGTTTACGGTCCAAGCCGCGCCGCTATCCATATCCGATGAAAAGAGGACGCCGCCAAACGCCAGGGTCGGCATGCACACCAACCCCGCCACCATCAAAATTGTTCCTTTCATTTTCTCCTCCTTTATGAGAAGAGCAACGAAAAATCCAAAGCTCACAACATGCACGTATATACGACTAGCCGCGGCGAGCACGCAACCCACGCGGCCTATTCCCGATTCAAAAGTGGCACTCTCCCTTCGGGCAACCCGCGGAACATAGCCTGAAGCACGTGAGAAATGCTTACATACCCCTCGGGTGCCACTGTCGCACCGCCTATACAATGTAGCGGGTCAGTCGCCTCTCTTCAAGGGAAAATAGCGCTCGAAATCACACCGGTCTGGTTCTTAGGCGCTGTAGCGACCGATAATAGAGCAGGCGCCAAACCTTAGCCGGTTAAGTGTAGAGGTGCGGTTGAAACATTTCTTGCACACCTCCAGCCAGGTCACCCCCCCACCATCCAATCGTCAAACACACGCATCCACGCTCACGGCTTCAATCACTTCGACAACCCCCCGGAAGCCTGGGATACCCGCTAAAAAGCGTTATAATCATCGCCGAACCACTTCCCGAGAGGTGCGGCCATGCACGTTCCGCTGAAACGCGGCATGCTTATTCGTCACCAGGGGCATCTGTACGTCGTCTCGGACTTCACCGAGCGGCGCACCGGCAAACAGCGGGCAACCGTCCACGTGGCATTGCGCGATACACGCGACGGACACCAGGTCGACCGCACGCTCGACCAACTCGAACCGATCGAGGAGGTGCCCAGCGCCCGCCGCGACCTACAATACCTCTACACGGCCGGCGAGACCTGGGTCTTCATGGACACCGAATCGTTCGAGCAATATGAGCTCACCGACACTCAGCTCCACGGCTGCCAGCCGTTCCTCAGGGAGGGCGAGGCCTACCGCTCGCTCTTCGCCGACGAGCAGCCCCTCTCGGTGGACCTGCCGGACGTAGTCTCGCTGAAGGTGAGCTTGACGGCGCCCCCATCGCACTCCGTGGGTGCGCAGAGTAATGTGATGAAGGAAGCCGAGCTCGAGAACGGCCTCGAAGTCCACGTGCCGCTGTTCATCAAGAACGGCGACACCATCCGCATAAATCGGCGAGACAAAACGTACGTGGGAAAGGACTCTCAATAACGGATGTTGTGGGCGCCAAACCTGACCGTCACGCCTTCGTCCATTGATCTATCCACGCGATCACCGTCTCGTGCCACAGAGTGCAATTGGCCGGCTTGAGGATCCAGTGGTTCTCGTCCGGAAAGTACAGCAGCTTGCTCGGGATGCCCTTGCGCTGCAACGCCGTGAATGTTGAGATGCCCTGACTGTCCACCACGCGGAAGTCCTTCGCGCTGTGGATCACCAGCATGGGCGTCTTCCAGTTCTTGACGTGGTTGATCGGGTTGTGCTCCTCGAACTTCTCGGTGTTCTCCCACTCCACCCCGCCGTGCTCCCACTCGGGAAACCACAACTCCTCGGTGTCGTAGTATGCCAGCCGCTCGCACAGGTTCCCATCGTGGTTCACAAAGCAGCGGAAGCGGTCGGGCCAGTTGCCGGCGATCCAATTGATCATGTATCCGCCGTAAGAAGCGCCCAGCGCCGCGACGCGGTCGCCGTCCATCCAAGGGTAGCGTTCCAGCGCCGCCGCCAAGCCCTTTTGCAAGTCTTCGAACGGCCGATCGCCCCAGTGCCCGCTGATCGAGTCGGTGAACGCCTGCCCGTACCCGGTCGAGCCGTGGAAATCAACCATGACGGCGGCATAGCCGGCGCCGGTATACACCTGCGGGTTCCATCGATAATGAAAATCGTTCCCGAACGATCCCTGCGGCCCCCCGTGGATCAGAAACGCGACCGGATACTTCTTCGACAGATCAAAATCGACCGGCTTAACGATATAGCAATACACGTCCTCGTCGTTCCAGCCCTTGAACGTGAACTGCTCCGACTCACCCATCCGCGCCGCGGCGATCTTCTCCGCGTTGATGTTCGTGATCTGACGCACGTCGCTTCCATCACCTTTGACCGTGTAAAGTTCGACCGGACTGCGGTGATGGTTCAAGCCGTAAACGACTCGATCGCCGGCAACGGCCGGCGAAAACACCTTTCCCTCCTTCACCAGCTTCCGCGCCTCGCCATTGCCGACGTCAATCGCGAACAGCGAATGCTGGCCGAGGTTGTCGGCGTGCGTGTAGATTGTCTTGCCGTCCGGCGACCAGGCGATCCCGCCGACGGAGCGGTCCCACTGTTCGGTCAACACGCGCGTCTCGCCGTTCGGCCACGATCGCAAAACGATCCGCAGCCGATCCGCCTCGAACGCCGGCCGAGACATTGACAAATACGCCAGCGTCTTGCCGTCCGGCGAGAACGCCGGGTTCGTTAGTATCGTCTTGTTGCCCTCGGTCAGGCATTTCGGCGGCGTCGAGCCGTCCAGCGGAGCTTCATACAGGTCGAACTGCGTCGACCACGCCTCCTCACGACCCACGTTACGTGCGGCAAACACCACCGCTTTTCCATCGGGCGTAAACGTCGCCTCCTCCATCCCGCCGAAAGGCTTGGAGGGCACGTCGGCCCGCATCCCCTTCATCAGGTCCACCGGCTCGCCACCCGCGACCGGCATTGCGAACAGATGCGACCGCCGCCCGTCTTTCCACGTATCCCAATGTCGGATGAACAACTGTTCGTAGATGCGGCCGCTGGCTTTGTGTTCCTTGATCTCGTCCAGCCGATCTTTAGTCTGCTTCAACGTTTCACAATCAGGAAAAACCTCGATCGCCAGCAGCAGGCGCGTCCCGTCGGGCGATGACAGAAAGCCCTCGACGTCCAGCGGCAAATCCGTCACCTGCTCAGCCTCGCCGCCGTCCGCCGATATCCTCCACACTTGCGAAGACTCCGACCGCGACGACAGAAACCAGATCGACTTACCGTCGCCCGACCAGCGCGGATCATGGCTGCCCGCCGAATGCGTCGTCAGCCGCCGCGGCCCGCTGCCGTCGACGTTGACGAGCCAGAGATCGTTGGCACCCTTGTTCTTTTCGAGATTGGTCACGCGACTGGTGAAAACGACGCGCTTCCCGTCGGGCGAGACCCGCGGATCGCTGATGCGATCCATCGCGAGCAAGTCGTGAACCGTGAACGGATGGCTGTCCGCCGCGTCGGCAAAACGTTGCACAAGCAGCACAAACACGACACCCAGCAATAGTAAACCCAAAACAAACATGCGATTCATTCCTCCGCGGGCGTTCCCACACTAAACCGTGCAAAATACCCCCAATCGCACGCCTTGGCGAATCCAATTGCGGCAACCCACCGATTGATAGACGTATCCCCTCGACGACGTACACTATGATCTAAGGAATTTCATGAGCGTCCCCTCCAAAATCTACCGCTCATCGCTCGCCCTGCTGACCGACCTTTACGAACTCACCATGGCCCACGGCTACTGGAAAGCCGGCATCAGCGACCGCGAAGCCGTGTTCAACCTGTTCTTCCGACAACACCCCTTCCAGGGCGGCTTCAGCATCGCCTGCGGGCTTGAATACGTCGTCGACTTTCTCAAAAACTTTCACTTCGACGAAACCGACCTCGCCTATCTCGCCACGCTGCGCGGCAACGACGACCGGCCGCTCTTCGAGCCCGCCTTCCTCGACTACCTGCGCGACCTTGAATTCGACTGCGACGTTGACGCGATCCCCGAGGGTACGGTCGTCTTTCCGCAGGAACCGCTCGTCCGCGTCCGCGGCCCGATCATCGCCAGTCAGATTATCGAAACGCCGCTGCTCAACCTGATCAACTTCCAGACCCTGATCGCCACCAAGGCCGCCCGCATCTGCACCGCCACCCGTGGCGAGCCCGTGCTCGAGTTCGGACTGCGCCGCGCCCAAGGCATCGACGGTGGCCTCGTCGTCAGCCGGGCGGCCTACGTCGGCGGCTGTGCCGCAACCTCGAACGTCCTCGCCGGCAAACTCTTCAACATCCCCGTCAAAGGTACGCACGCCCACAGTTGGGTGATGGCCTTCGACACCGAAGAGGAGGCCTTCGACGCCTACGCCGACGCCATGCCGAACAACTGCGTATTCCTGGTCGATACCTACGACACGCTCGAAGGCGTCCGCCGCGCCGTCGCGGTCGGCCGCACACTCCATCGCCGCGGACACAAGATGCTCGGCATCCGGCTCGACTCCGGCGACCTGGCGTATCTCAGCATCGAGGCCCGCCGAATCCTCGACGACGCCGGCTTCACCGACGCCCTCATCGTCGCCAGCAACGACCTCGACGAGCACATCATCACCAGCCTGAAAAATCAGGGTGCCACCATCGGCATGTGGGGCGTCGGCACTCGCCTCGCCACCGCTCACGACCAGCCCGCCATGGGCGGCGTCTACAAGCTCACCGCCATCCGCAAACCCGGCCAATCATGGAATTACAAGCTCAAAGTTTCCGAGCAAGCCATCAAAACCTCCACCCCCGGCATCCACCAGGTCCGCCGCTTCCATGATCAAAACGAATTCATCGCCGACATGATCTACGACGAGCCGCTCGGCGCCGGTAACAGCTATGTACTGGTCGATCCGATGGACCCCACGCGACGAAAAAAAATCCCCGCCGACACCGCATACACCGACCTGCTCACCCCCATCTTCCGCCGGGGCCAACTCGTGTACGAAATTCCCCCTCTGGATGAGGCCCGGCAGCGCGCCCGGAAGCAGCTCAGCGGCTTCCACGCCGGCATCAGGCGTTTCGTCAACCCGCACGTTTACCCGGTCGGCCTCGAACACAACCTGCACGAACTGAAAACAAAGCTCATCCTGCGAGCAAGAAAGACGGAAGCCTAGCGCTCTGTCAGTGTTGCTTTGAGGTGTTCAACCTGAGAAGCCGCGGACTTCAGTCCGCTCGGTCCTTCGAGAAGAGTAAATTCTACTCCCCGCGGCGCCGCGCGGACTGAAGTCCGCGGCTCTTCGAGTCGAAGGGTTTCGCGCGTTCATAAGTGTCGTCGGCCATCCGATGTAGCGGCCGACCCCCGTGTCGGCCGTGGGCGCGCTATCGGCCTCCGCGCGCCGCCGGCCGACCGCGGCGGCCGCCGCGACGTTGGACGCGAACCGCCTCAACTGAAACCGCTATGAATCCCCCAC
>JAUWNI010000014.1 GCA_030612705.1 Phycisphaerae bacterium
AAACCCTTGTCGTAACCCGCCTGCAACATCGACGGCATGAGGCTCTCACGAA
The DNA here is from genome assembly GCA_030612705.1 of Phycisphaerae bacterium. GTDB lineage: Bacteria > Planctomycetota > Phycisphaerae > UBA1845 > Fen-1342 > JALSRY01. Next base: position 53 of record JAUWNI010000014.1, read on the forward strand.
ACTCCTGTTCGCTGAGAACCTCACGAATCTGCTGCTTCATCGCTTCCACTCGCGCGGCATCCTGATCTTGCGCGCTGTTGGCAATTAACCGATCCTGAAGATGTTCGATCTGCGTGCTTTGCTGTTCGAGCATGGTTTCGAGGCGGGCGATCTGTTCCTGGTCGGCGGCACTGAGATCGCTACCGGCGAATACAGGCGCCGCAAAGACACCGACAATCAGGGCCACACACAAACTTCCTTGAGCAATTTTCCTTATCATGCGAGAGTCTCCATCAAGACCGCGCCAAATTGATGACCTGGTGTTCCGCCCGTGAGCGCCTATTACAAGCCGCACACTGGAACCGGTTTCTTCACCGCGCTAGAAGAACCGGCATAATCGGAGCCTTGCGCCAATACCATAACACAGCGGCAAGATTACTCATTTATCGGTTTCCCGTCGACAGGGGAAAGTCAAGTTTTTTAAAATTTACAATGCCGTTTGCGAGTCGTGCCGGAGCCCCGTAGCATCGTAAAGATGCGGCCGTCTCTTTCGGCAAGGAGGTGCGAAACGATGTCGCAGGCCGATCACGCGGACCCGCCGTTCGTTCACCTGCACGTTCACAGCGAGTACTCGCTGCTGGACGGGGCGTGTCGTATGGCTGATCTGGCGCGGGTGGCGAAAGAGATGGGGATGCCGGCGATCGCCGTCACCGACCACGGGAATTTATTCGGGGCAATCGAGTTTTACACGGCGGCGAGGTCGGCGGGAATCAAGCCGATCATCGGGTGCGAGCTGTACCTTGCCCCGGGTGACCGTCGCGATAAGGAAGCGCAAGGTTTGCGCGAGGCCAGCTACCACCTGCTCCTGCTGGCAATGAACATGATCGGGTATCACAACCTGATCAAGCTGGCGACGATTGGATACCTGGAGGGGTTCTACTACAAGCCGCGAATCGACAAGGAGGTGCTCCGAGAGCACGCCGAGGGGCTGATTGGGCTAAGCGGGTGTCTGGGCGGGGAGATTCCGCAGAAGCTGATCAGCGGCGATTACGATGCCGCCAAAAAACTGACCGAGGAGTATCTCGGAATCTTCGGCCCCGAGCGTTTTTTCCTGGAACTGCAAAATCACGGGATGGAGGAGCAGGAGCGGATCAACCCGGAGCTGGCCGATTTGGCAAGGCGGCTGGGCGTCGGGACGATCGCGAGTAACGACGTACACTACCTGACGCACGACGATGTTGAAGCGCACGATGTGCTGTGCTGCATCGCGACGCGGTCGCGCGTGAGCGAGGAGAATCGCTTCAAATTCCCCAGCGATCAGTTTTATCTCAAATCGCCGAGCGAGATGGCCGCCGCCCTGCCCGCGTATCCCGAGGCGCTGGCCAATACGCTACGTGTGGCGGAGATGTGCGAGGTCGAGTTCGATTTCAGCAGGCGTTACGCACCGAAGTACGAACCGCCGGCGGGCAAGACCGCCGACGAGTACCTGCGCGAACTGGTCTATGCTGGGGCACGGCGGCGTTACGGCGAGATCAATGACGAGCTGCGCGAGCGGATCGATTACGAGCTCGAGGTTATCAGCGGGAAAGGCTTCAGCGGCTACTTCCTGATCGTGTGGGATTTCGTCCGTTACGCCCGCGAGAACGACATTCCATCGGTGGCGCGCGGCAGCGGTTGCAGCACGGTGGTCGGTTACTGTCTGTGGATCAGCACGGTCGACCCGCTGCATTACGGGCTGTATTTCGAGCGTTTCATGGACCCGGAACGCGACGAGATGCCCGACATCGACATCGACATCTGCCAGGATCGCCGCCAGGACGTCATCAACTATGTCCGCGAGAAATACGGGCACGTGGCGCAGATCATCACCTTCGGGCGGCTCAAGGCGCGGGCGGCGATCCGCGACATCTGCCGAACGTTGGACGTTCCGCTCACCCAGGCGGACCGGGTTGCCAAGCTCGTCCCGGAAGAGCTGAAAATGACAATCGACAAGGCGCTCAAGCGCGAGCCCGAGTTGAAGAAGCTCTACAACGACGACCCGACGATCCACAAGGTGCTCGACATCGGTCGGCGACTGGAGGGGTTGGCACGGCACGCTTCCGTACACGCCGCCGGGGTGGTCATCGCGGACCAGCCGTTGGATGAATTGATACCGCTCTACAAGCCGACGGACTCGAAGGACGTGATGACGCAGTTCGAGGGGCCGACGGTCGAGAAGGTCGGGCTGCTCAAGATGGATTTCCTGGGGCTGCGAACGCTCTCGCAGATTCACCGGGCCCGCGAGCTCGTCAAGAAACACCACGGCGTCACGCTCGATCTCGAAAAACTCGATCTGACCGACCAGCGCGTTTACGAGCTGCTCCAACGGGGCGAAACGCGCGGCATCTTCCAGTTCGAATCGGGCGGGATGCGCGACGTGCTGATGAAGATGAAGCCGAACCGCATCGAGGACCTGATCGCCGCCAACGCGCTCTTTCGCCCGGGACCGATGGAGTACATCGATGAGTACGTGGCCCGGAAGCACGGCCGCAAGCAGTGGTCGACCCCGCACGAGAAGATGACGGAGGTCCTGGCCGAGACGTACGGGATCATGGTTTACCAGGAGCAGGTTTCGCGGCTGGTGAATCGGCTGGGGGGTGTGCCGCTACGTCGGGCGTTCCGGCTGGCCAAGGCGATCTCGAAAAAGAAAGGGGCAATGATCCGCGCCGAGCGCGAGCCGTTTCTGGAGGGCGCGGTTGCCAGTGGGGTGAAACGTGAGACGGCCGAGCAGATCTTCGCGGACATTCTCAAGTTCGGCGGGTACGCGTTCAACAAAGCGCATTCGACGGGCTATGCCGTGGTCGCGTTTCAGACGGCTTATCTGAAGACGTACTACCCGGCCGAGTTCATGGCCGCCGTGCTGACTTACGAAAGCGGGAGCACGACGAAGGTGGCCGAGTACATCGACGAATGCCGGCACGTTCGCCAGCGGGACGGCTCGGTCGGCATCCCGGTCAAGCCGCCGGACGTGAACGAGAGTGACGAGGCGTTCACGGTTGTCTATCCAAAGGTACTGAAGAGAGAGGCCGAGGGGCCGAGGGGCCGAGGGGCCAGGGATCGCGGAGAGATTCGTTTCGGACTGGCGGCGATCAGCGGTATCGGCCACAAGGCGGTTCAGGCGATTCTGGTAGCGCGCGACGAAGGCGGGCCGTTCGAAGACATCTTCGATTTTTGCGAGCGGGTCGATCTAAGCGCGGTCAACCGGGCGGCGCTGGAAGCGCTCATCAAGGCGGGGGCATTCGACGGCACGGGGGCGATGCGGCGGGCTTTAATAGCCGTGGTCGAAGACGCGATACAGATGGGGCAAAACGTGCAGCGCGACAAGAAAGCCGGGCAGCTCGATATGTTCGGCAGCTTCGGCGAAGCCGCCCCGCTCCCCAAGCCGCGCATCGGCGACGAGGAATGGACCGACGCCGAGATGCTGACGTACGAGAAGGCCACGCTGGGCTTTTACATCACCAAGCATCCGCTGACGCAGTATGCCGAACTGGTCAAGGCGTTCAGCACGACCGATACGGCGGCGTTGCGGGCGGGGGGTAACGGCGGCCAGGAGCGACGGGGCAACAGCGTGACCGTGACGCTCGGCGGCCTGGTCTCGAAGGTGCGCAATGTTGTGATCCGCAACGGTCCCAGCGCGGGCAAGAAAATGCTGATCGCGGTGATCGAGGATTTCGTCGGCTCGATCGAGGCGGTCGTCTTTCCGGACCAGTTGGCCGATGCGAAAACCCTGCTCAAGCCCGACGCGGTGGTGTTCGTCGAGGGCAGCGTGGATCGGCGGCGCGAGGAACCGAGCCTGCGGGTGAATCGGATCATCCCGATCGAAGCGGCCCGCCGTGAGCTTTCGCAACATCTGATCGTACAACTGCGCACGATGGGCGGCCGATCGGAAGTGCTGCCCGAGCTGCGAGAACTGTGCCGGAACTACCGCGGCAAATGCTCGTTGCTGCTGCAAGTCAGCTCGCCGGAAGGCTGGGTGACCACGATCAAGCCGAAGGCCCGCGGCCTGACGGCGGTTGATCCGTGCAACGAGTTTCTCGAGCAGTTGGAGTCGCTCGTCGGGACGGGCAACATTCGCTGCGGAGGCTCGCGGGGAACGATTGCGGCGAGTGCCGCGCGCTGAGGCACGATACTTCATGTGGCGGCCGAGGAAGCCCGAACGGTTTCCGATATTCAACGGCCGACACGGGGTCGGCCGCTACAGTGCCAATCGCAAATACGACTTTTACACCGGCCTGCTCCGGGGCTCGCGGTCTGCCGATGCGGCGCTATAATCGGTCCTTGCACGGAGCACAAAGGAGTGTTGAAACGTGGGTAACGAATGGGAGATGCCGCGACGTGGCGAGGCTTGCGCCATTTGTCAGCACACGTTTGAGCCTGGGGAGGCGATACAAGCGTACCTGTTCGAGTCGCCACGGGGGTACGAGCGGCGCGATTATTGTGTGAATTGCCGGCCGCCGGACGAGGTCTTCGCGATCGGATCGTGGCAGACACATCGGCCGCGGCCGGCGGCGAAAAAGCTGTATTCGTTCGATCGTGAGGCGATCCAACGCTTCTTCGAGCAACTGGAAGACGCGGACACGCGCGAGAAGCGGCAACTGCGCTTCGTGTTGGCGCTACTGTTGTGGCGAAAGAAGGCGCTGAAGTTCGATCGCAGTGAGACGGATGACGGTCGTGAAGTGTGGCACTTCGTCGTTCCGCGCAGCGAGACGGCACACGCGGTTGTCCGGCCCGATCTCAATGAAGATCAGCTCGAACAGCTCGGGGAGCAGTTGGAAGGGTTGCTGACGGGCGAAGTCGACGATTTGAACGCCGTCGTGTCAAACCCGAATGAGGACCAGGTTGATGCATAACGATTTGCGCGGGCCGTGCCTGACAACCGTGCTGCTTATTCCGACGTTGCTGCTCGCCGGGTGCGACGGGACCGGCGGGATGCGGACGAGCGGCGTCAAGCCGGTCCCGCCACGGGATGCGCGCGAGGCGATGCGGCGGATCAACGCGAACCTGGAAAAGATCGAGGGGGCACTGTATTGCAAGGCCCTGACGTCGTTTCGGTTTCGTGACGCAAATGGAAGGGACAGGCGGTTCATCGGACATCCGGCGACGGTGATCTTCGAGGCGCCGCGGTGCTTATACTTCGACATCAAGAGCTCGCTGGCCGGGAGCGTCGCTCGTATCGGCTCGAACGACGAGCAATATTGGTTGTGGGTTGATACGCCCGAAACAAGAAAGCTCTGGTACGGCGATTGGCAAACGCTCAAGGGGGGGCATGCCCGACCGATGGCGGTGCCGCCCGACCAGTTGCTCGACGCATTGATGATGCGGCCGTTGCCGAAGTGGCTGGACGGAGCGTTGAATCCACTCCTGCGAATCAACGGCAACGACCACCGGCTGCTGTTCGTCGGGCTGGACGAACTGGGCTGGACATATGCGAAGCGGGAACTCGTGCTCGATCACCGGCCGCCGTACATGCCTGTGGAGATCATCGACCGGCTGCGTGACGGGCGGGTGGTGATGCACGCGTACTTGAGGAAGTACCGCCCGGTGAAGGGCACGGGGCCGGCCGGTCCATACACGGCACGGAAATACGTCGTGTACTGGGAACTGGATCGGGCCGAGATGCGGCTGGACTTTTCGGAGGTACGCTACCGGAGCAAGGACATGCCCTTCTGCGAGTTTCCCGAGGGGTGGGAAGGCGAGCTTGAATCGCTCGACGAGCCGCCGAGGGTCGATCTTACCGGCACGGCACAGCGCGGCCGTTGGCCGCAACCAAAGGGGCATGGGGATTGACGATTGAAGATTGACGATTGGGGATTATTGTTGGGCTGCGCAGTTGAGATCACCTACTTTGAACTCTGGACGGGGGGTGGCACGGTCAAGCGAAGCTTGGCCGTGGTTGGCGCTCAACATGCACGGCATGGCTGCGCCAGACCGTGTCACCCCCCGCGGCGTGAAAAAATCTTCGCGGGAAGCGAAGAAAACCATCGTTAGTAGTACAGGAAGAGCTGGGCCGACCGTGATACGCACTCGCTCCTCGATTATGCGACTACTTCGGCAACCAAGTTGGTTGTGCTTGGCGATCGTGCTCTGGCTGTGTACGGCGGCGGCCTCGGCGCAGCCGGCCGGTCCGCCGGGAGAGGAGAGGCAGCAGATTCGCATAGCCGCCGACGAGCGCCACCTGTGGCTGGTGGTGGTGAGCGGGTCGCAATCGCGGTTGTTCTTTCGCGAAGCGAGTGGAAACTTCGACCTGGGACGTTCGACGAATCGGCGGATCGTGGCGCAGACGGTGCTGAACCGCGACCTGCTGGTTTTTTTCGACGATGGGGCCGTCTACCGCTACTGCCCGGATTCGACGCGCCCGACGGCGGAAGCGGTGTTGCCGCAACGGGAGTCGCCGCTGGAAATGGTCAGCGGGGACGGGTTGGTTTACGCGATTATTTCGTCCGCCGCGGCGGGGGAACTGCCGGCGGCGGTTACGGACGAGGCGAAGCCCGCGTCGCAACCGTTTGATCCGGGCGAATCCCCCTACAGTTTGGTGATTTATAACGGGCGTACGTGGTCGGCCGTGGCCGCTTTGCCGGCTTTGGTGCAGCCGCCCGGCGACGCGCGGCCGCGACTCTGCCTGGTTCAAGACAAGCTGCTGCTGTTTACCCCGGGCGAACAGCCGAACCAACTCCACTATTTCTATTACGACGACGAGAACCGGCAGTGGATTTCGCGGGGGACGATCGGCGTGCCGCGGGCGGTGGAATATTGGGTGGTTGACTTCAGCCGGGTGCCGACGCTGGTGACGGTTGTGCCGGCAACATCGGGCGGCGAGGAGTTGAGCGTGTTTCGGCTGCTGGGCGATGTCGTCCAGGCAGATGCCACCAACTGGCGGCCGGCCGAGCTGAAGCTGTCGGATTTGCCGGAAGACGTGACGATCGCGCGCTACGGCGGAGCGTTCGGCTTTAATCAGCACATCGGTCTGTTGGCGCTGGATGGCGGCGGTGAGGCGTATCTGCGTTTTGCACGCATCTCGGACCCACCGGCCGAGCCGACGCTGCCGGTGAAGCAGGTGCTGGTGGAGCCGGGGGTGCTGCTTCGTAATCAGGGTATATTGCAGATCTTCACGTGGGTCCTGCTGCTGGGTGTACTGAGCGGGTTGTTTGTGTTTCGCCGGGGCAGCATGGTCCGCGTGGTCGAGCTGCCGCCGAATTGCGCCCTGGCGCTGAACGTGCAGCGGATGGCGGCGTGGCTGATCGATTTTACGCCGTTCACACTGGCTGTCGCCGTTCTGATGGATATACCGTGGGGCAAAGGGTTAAGTACCTTGGCATTCTGGGGGATCAGTCCGGACCCGGAGGGCGGGGTGCCGGAGCAACATGTGTTCCTATGGTGGGGGTTTAGCGTCGCTTGTTACACGACGTACTCGCTCGTGATGGAGCTAATCTCGCGGCGTACGGTTGGCAAGGTGATCGCGCGGGTGTACCTGCTTTCCGAAGCCGGGACCCGGCCCACCGCGGGTCAGGTCTTGACGCGGAATCTGACACGTCTGATCGAGTTCATGCCGCAGTTCTGGATTTTCGTGGTGCTGGTAATGCTGTCGCGCAACCGGCAGCGGATGGGTGACATCTTTGCCCGAACGGTTGCGATTCGGCTGCTGCCGGAGAAACCAGCCTCCAAGGCAAACGGAGACAAGACAGAAACGCGGCCTGAATCCGACAGCACTGATTCGACCGAAGAGAACAACGAGAAACCGGAATCATCCGAGCCGGATGATGATTAGTGCTCTGTCAACGCTGGTCCGATGACTCATCGTTGATTGGGTGGTCCACCTCTTTAGAGGTGGGGGGACACGAATAGGGCTTCGATTCGCGTCCCCCACGGCTAAAGCCATGGGCCACCCATCCATCAGTAGAACGTTGGCCGAGCGCTAGATAAAGCACTACATTACCCGGCGGATCGCGACCCTATTTGCTACTTGCAAAGGTGAACGGAATGAGTCAGCCCGGCCTGGTGCAAACGGGAATCGTCTTGACGGGGATGCTTTTGACGGCGCTGGTGCCGGCGGCTTACGCGCAGGAGCCGGAAACCGAGGCGGCGCAAATCGCGACCGTGCCGTACGTCGATAAAGCCTTCGGATTCGAGCTACAGGTGCCGGCGGGGTGGAACTACGACCGCACGGGATTCTTCGGGCCGGGCGAGTCGCTGGGGTTGTTGCGCGGGGCGGCACCGGGCGGGCGGGCGACGCTCCAGATACTCGTTTTTTGCGAGCTGGACTTGCCGAGCTTTCCGGACTGGATCGATTTCTTCTGCAAGCAGCTCGGAAACATCAGCGGTACCAAGCGCGTGCGCGTGAAGGGTGAAACGGATTCCTCGCGTCCGGCGGCCTACGTGATCGCGGAAGCGCAGCTCGGGATCGATCGCACGCGAACACTGTACTACTGCGTTCAATTCGACCGGGACACAATTTGGGTATTTTCGCAGGCCGCCGCGCTGAGGCAATTGGCGGGTGACGAGGATGACGCCGGCAAGGAGGTACACATCCCCGCGGAGTTCACGCGTCTGACCAAGACGCTGCGCGTGTTTTACGACCCGCGGGTTGCCCAGGCGATGGCCGTGGCGCTTAAGCACGGCAAGGATTACCTGGCCCGCTACCAGTTGCAGGACGACATCCGCAAGTTACAGATCGACGAATCGGTGCGTTACTACGAAATACGCATAGCGGGCAAGCCGATCGGCTATCTGACACGCCGGCTCACGCGCGAGGACGAGCCCTTGCGGCGTCCGGGCCGCTTCTCAAACGCCAAGGAAGGGCTGCGCGTGCGCGAACGCTCGTACCGTTTCGCCGACGACGGGACGATGCACTTCAGTAAAATCGACCTATTCTCCAGCCGCGATACGGAGACCGATCTATACGAGTTGTGGCAGACGCGGATACCGTCCGCCGACGCGGCCGGCGCCGTCGTGGCGATCACGCGCGATCAGTGTGTGCGGGAAGGCGACGCGTTGTTTTCGACGTACACGACCAGCCGGGACGAAGGCTTTCCCGAGCCGCGCCGGCCGCTGAAGCTCGACTCGTCGTACCTCGGGTTGGCGTGGGCGCGGCTGTTGCCGGCGCTGCTGGGGCCACAGCAGCGGGAGATGCACGCGTTTACGATTTACGACACTGAAACGCGGACGCTGATCACGTACGCGATCAAGCCGCTGGGTGAAAAGCCGGCGGCGGGAACGACGGAGACGAAGGTGTACGCCTTTGAGACGCGGGCCGGGTTTGTCGAGAAGCCGGGCGTGGTGCACACCGACGAACATGGAAACATGCTGCGCTATGAGGCCGGCAAACTGGTGCTGAAGCTCTCCAGCGAGGCGGCGATCGAGCGGGAATTCGGTCGGCGCCGCGACGCCGCCAACGTTCGGCTGCAACAATGGCAGCAGCATCCTTAGTGTTTTACCCACACGGTCGCCAGGCTGTTCAGAACACTTTCACCGGCGGGTTGGAATCTCGATTGTCCAGGCAAATGGCGAATCAGTGCGCACACGCAGACCGTGAATGTCGATTTTCTCACCCGGCCGCACGTCTTCCAAGGCAAGGCCGACGTTTGCCAGGGTTGTCACGCTAACGCGGTTCAGACGCAGAATCACATCTCCGGGGACGATGCGAGCCCGGTCGGCGGGGCTGTTCGGCTCGACCTCGTCGACAAAGACCCCGACGTCTTGGGGCAAGTCATACTTGCGGCGGGTGAAGGCGTCATACTCGTCCAGCCTGACGCCGAGTAGTTGCTGGGCGAGCTCCCGTCCGTTGGGTGGCGGGACGGGTTGGAGGGTGAGCTTGGCGGTGCGGGTTTTTTCGCCACGCTGATAGGTCAGGCGGATAGTCTGGCCGGGCTTTTGCTCGAGCAAGTGGACGTAGTAGTCGATAGCGTCGCGAAGGCGATCACCTTGGAAAGAGATGATGCGGTCGCCGCGGCGCAAGCCGGCCTTTGCCGCCGGACTATCGGGATGGACGGCGACAACCTGGGCGTTGGGGCCGCCGACCTCGAGTCCGAAGCGGACGCGTTGGCTGCGTTCGATGTCGAGCATGCTCGGCAGCAGGTTCCACAGGCGATCGACGGGTATCGCAAAACCGACGTTCTGCGCATCGCCGCGAATCGCGGTGTTGATGCCGATCAGTTCGGCATTCACATTCAATAGCGGGCCGCCGGAGTTGCCGGGGTTGATGGCGGCGTCGGTCTGGATCAGATCGGAATAGATCACGTCCTTACTGAATCGCAGGTCGCGACCGAGGGCGCTGACGATGCCGGATGTGACGGAATGTTGCAGGCCGAGGGGGTTGCCGACGGCAACGACGGTCTCGCCGACCATGATGTCGTCGCTCCGGCCGAGCTTGACATACGGCAACGGCTGATCGGTTTCGATCTTGAGCACGGCGAGGTCGTACTCGGAGTCGGCCGAGACGATCTTGGCGTCGACGGTTCGCCCATCGGCGAAGATGACGTGGACATCGGAGGTCTGCGCGACAACGTGGGCGTTGGTGATAATATAACCGTCTTCGTGGATCAGCACGCCCGAGCCAACGCTGTGGACCGGCCGCTCGTGGATGAACGGGCGGCCGAAATCGAAGATGTCACCCCACAACGAGCCGTGCCGGAGCATACGGACGCGCTGGATACGTGTCGTGCTGATGTTGACCACCGCGTTGCGGCACTGATCGAAGACCTCCACAACCGGCGATCGGCGGCGCTGGCGCTCGGGCGGGTTGGCCGCCGCCGCGATTAACGTGACCAGACAACTCAAGCAAACCAGGCTTCGGGTGATGGGTTTCACTTGATATTCGCCTCCCGCGATACGTTTCAAATTTACATCCTGGACGCCAACCCGGGGCCGGGGTCGTCATTATTCTATCCGCGCGGAGGAATCTGTCCCCGAGTTTGATTCCGGCTAATGTTCCGTCACACCTCGATTGATGGGTGCCATGCCCAAGCCGAAGGCGCGGACATGTTTCTAAATAACCGTGCGTGAAAACGCGCCGCGCGATGGCCTGCACAGCGGAGCCGGCGTGTCCTCACGCCGGTTTCCGGGCCGGGGACGGCCCGGCTCTGTTGCATGATCGCGCACGGTCGGAATGATATTCAGACGCTACCCCCTTTTGTGACACTTACCCTGTGGCCTGGAAGGTCGTTATGGTTATCTGTACTCCAACGCTCGGGATGGGCAGAATGCGGCGCAGGCTGGTTCGTCTCCCCCGCAGAGGTCGCACTTGACGGCGATCCCGTTGGTCCCATCGTGGTTCATGTGCCCGAACGGACAGGCGATGGAGCACAGGCCGCAGCCGATGCAGCGAGCTTCGTTTACCTCGATGGCACCGGTTGATTCGTTTCGGGACAAAGCCTCGACCGGACAAACCTTGACGCAGGCCGCCTCGTCGCACTGGAAGCAGGTTAGGATCTGGTTCTTACCCTCGCCGAACATGAACGTCCGGATGCGCGCGATTCCGAGTCCACCCTTGCCGGCGTGCTTGAAGGAGCAAGCCAGCTCGCAGGTCCTGCACGACGTGCAGCGGGAAGGAGTGATGGTAAGTGTTTTTTGCATGGGCTGTTTCCTTCTCAGCGGGCGACTTCGACGGGCTCGCCGAGCCCAACGGCCTTCATGTCAAAAGCGGACCTGATCGTATCGATGGACTTCCGCTGGGAACAAACCGAACACGTCTTGAAATAAGCGGGATCCAGACCGGACTTCTCCGCCTCGAATTCGAGCTGCTTCTCCGGCATGATGGGACGCCCGCAGGATTCGCACTTGACCATCTTGAAGGAATGTCCCCAAATCTTGCGGACCTCCGGCGTGTCCTCATATTCGATCGCTCCGGTCGGGCAGATGTGGGCGCAGCTCGCGCACCCGATGCAGTCGGGTGGAGGCTGGTCAAAAGGTCTGGCGATCATCTTCTCGATCCCGCGACCGGCGCTGCTGATGGCGTTGGCCCCCTTAGCCGCGCAAACACGCACGCAAAGCCCGCAGAGGATGCACTTTGTTTCAACGTCGTTCTTACGGTATGAGGTGACTGTGACACCGTACTCAGCCGCCAGTTTCTGAATGACGTCGGAATCGGGACAGCGGGCCAGGAGGAGATCCAGGATGGTTCTCCTGGTATTCCAGATGGTCTTGTTGTCGGTCGTGACCTGGAGACCTTCCTCGACCGGGTAGAGGCAGGATGTGACCAACCCCTTCCATCCCTTCCAATCGGGGTGGGTAATCTCCACCATGCACAACCGGCAGTTACCGACGGATTCCAATGCCTCGTGATAGCAGAGAGTCGGGATCGGTATGCCTTCCCGCTTGGCCACGTCCAGGATGGTCATCCCCTCGCGGGCCTGGAAGAACCGGCCGTTGATCTCAAGACTGATCGTTTTCTCGGTCGTCATCAAATCACCTCTACGGCGTCAAAATTGCAGACGTTTCGACAGGCGCCGCAACGCGTACACTTTTCTTCGTCGATTGTGTGAACCTGCTTTTTCTCTCCGGTGATGCAGTCCACCGGGCAGGCCTTCAGGCAGAGACCGCATCCGGTGCACTTCTCTTCCGAAATCCTGAACGTAAAGAGATTTCGGCAGACGCCGGCGGCGCATTTCTTCTCGTTGATGTGGGTCTCATATTCCGCGCGGAAGTACCGCAAGGTGCTCAGGACCGGATTTGGGGCGGACTTCCCGAGAGCACAGAGCGAGGCTTCCACGATCACATCGCTTAGGGACTCGATCTTCTCGATATCGCCCGGCCGGCCATCGCCGCGGCAGATGGCTTCGAGCATCTGGTGGAGTTGATGCACGCCCTCGCGGCAGGGGACGCACTTTCCGCAGGACTCGTCCACGAGGAATTTCAGGAAATAACGGGCTGTGTCGACCATGCAGGTGTGGTCGTCCATGACGATCATGCCGCCCGAGCCCATCATGGAACCGGCTTCGGTGAGCGAGTCGAAATCGACCGTCAAATCGAGCTTGCTTTCGGGGAGACATCCGCCGGAGGGGCCGCCGGTTTGTACGGCTTTGAACGGGCGGTTGCCGATGATCCCGCCGCCGATACCGAAGATAATCTCGCGGAGGGTGATGCCCATGGGCACTTCGACGAGCCCGGTGTTCTTGACCTTTCCGACCAGGGAGAAGACCTTGGTGCCGGTGCTCTTTTCCGTTCCGAGGGCGGCGTACTTCTCGGCCCCTTCGGCAATGATCCAGGAGACGTCGGCCCAGGTCTCCACGTTGTTGAGGACGGTGGGCTTATCGTGCAGCCCGCGGATTACCGAGTGGACGTACTTGGCGCGGGGCTCGCCGATTTCGCCGGCCACCGACTTCATCAGGGCCGAGGACTCACCGCAGACAAAAGCGCCGCCCCCCCGGGCGATATGGATGTCGTAGGAAAAGCCCGATCCGAGAATGTCATCTCCGAGCAGTCCCCGCTCGCGGGCCTGTTCGATGGCGCGTTGCAGGTGCTTGACGGCTAGTGGATACTCTTCACGTACGTAGATGTAGCCCTCGTGGGCGCCGACCGCCCAGGCACCAATCACCATGCCCTCGATTACCGCGTGCGGATCGCCCTCGCAAATGCTGCGGTCCATGAAGGCGCCCGGATCGCCTTCGTCGGCGTTGCAGAGGACATAGCGCGTGTCGGCGGGCGCGCTCGCGCAGGTCTTCCACTTCCGCCCCGTCGGGAAACCGCCGCCGCCGCGACCTCGCAGGCCGGATTTCGTTACGGCGTCAATAACCTCCTCGGGGGTCATCTTCGTCAGGGCTTTCGCGAGCCCGGCATAACCGCCGACGGCAAAATAGTCATCGATATTGCTCGGGTCGATCTTACCAATGTTACGCAGCGCGATGCGTTGTTGCTTGCTGTAAAAGGGGATTTCGACGTATTGCTCGACTCTCTTTTTCGTGTTTGGGTCGCGGTAGAGCAAACGCTCGACGATCTCGCCATTCTTGAGAGTTTTTTCGACGATATCATCCACGTCCTTGGGCTTGACGCCTCGATAGAAGATTCCCTTCGGCTGAATCACCACCAGCGGCCCCTGCTCGCAGAAGCCGTGGCAGCCCGTGGTCTTCAGTCCGAGCGAGAGTTTCACATCGAGCCCGTTAGCGTGGATTGCACGATCGAGGGCCTCGGTCACGCCCAGGCTCCCGTTGGCCAGGCATCCCGTTCCGGCGCAGACCAGCACCTCGGTTTCGATCTTTTCGCGTTCGCCGCGGACCTTCTTCGTCACACTCTCCAGGCTCTTCGCACTCTTGATGCGCATGGTTCTACTTTCCGTCTTGTATCAATTTCGTGAGGGACCCCGGCTGAACGTTGCCGTGATACTTGCCGTTGATGGAAACGACGGGAGCCATGGCGCAGGCCCCCACGCAGTTGACCGTTTCGAGAGTAAACTTGAGATCCTTCGTGGTGCCGCCCGGCTCGATCCCGAGGGCCGCGCAGAGCTCATCCACCAGGATCCTGGACCCGCGGATGTGGCAGGCCGTCCCCGTGCAGACGCGGATAATGACCTCACCCTTCGGCTCAAGGCTGAAGGCCTTGTAGAAAGTAGCCGCGGAAAAAGCTTTGCTGATCGGAACGTTCAGGTGCTCGCAGAGGAGCTCGACCGCCTCGTGGGCCACGTAGCCGAACTCCGCCTGGATGTCCTGGAGCGCGTGGATCAAGCCCGAGGCGTCGCCTTCGGGATAGCGCTCGAGGATCTTACGAGCCTTGTTCGGATCGATACAGGTCTCAGTCATCGCTCTTTCCTGCTTTGGCCAGTTCGTAGCCTTCCATGAAGGTCTTGCAGTTCACCTCGACGAACTGCGGCTTCTTCTCGAAGGTCTTTTCGATAGCCTTGAGAATCGTCTCGTGGGTAACCGCTTCTTCCATCCCGATGTACGCCCCGAGCATCACCAGGTTGGCCGAACGCCGATTACCGAGTTCGGCGGCGATGTCGTTGGCCTTGATGCGGAAGGAACGAAGATCATCCCGGTCGGAATTGATCGGGATCATGGAACTGTTAATCACCAGAATCCCGTTCTTCTTCAGCGTGGGGGCGAATTTTTCGAGCGAAGGCTGGTTCATGACCACGGCCGCCTTCGGAGATGAGATCAGCGGTGATCCGATCGGCCGGTCCCCGACTACCACCGTGCAGTTCGCCGTCCCGCCGCGCATCTCGGGGCCGTAAGAGGGCAGCCAGGTGACCTCCTTGCCTTCCTCGAGGCCGGCGTAGGCCAGGAGCTTCCCGATCATCATCAGGCCCTGACCGCCGAAGCCGGACATGATCACTTCGGTCTGCATCTCACGCTCCTTTCAACGACGCGGCGACCTCGGGGATGGGCGTCTCATCCACATCGGGTCGCTTCAGGACGCCCAGCGGATAGTAGGGCACCATGTTTTCCTGAAGCCACTTGTTCGCTTCCGAGGGGGTCAGACCCCAGTTGGTCGGGCAGGTGGAGAGGACCTCGACCATGGAGAAACAAACGTCTTCGGCCTGGAGCCGGAAAGCCTCGCGGATCACTCTCTTGGCTTCGATCACGTGTAGGGGCGTATGGGCGGCGGCGCGCGCGATAAAGGCCGGAGTTCTGAGCGTGCTCAAGAGTTCCACGACGCGGATCGGATAACCCTCGTGGCTGGGGTTTCGGCCCGCGGGGCACGTGGTGGTTACCTGGCCCGGCATGGTGGTCGGCGCCATCTGTCCGCCCGTCATACCATAGATGGCGTTGTTGACGAAGATGACCGTGATCTTCTCTCCACGGTTGGCGGCGTGGACGATCTCGGCCATCCCGATGGATGCCAGGTCACCGTCTCCCTGGTAGGTAAACACGATGAGATCAGGACGGCATCTCTTGGCGCCGGTTGCAACGGCCGGAGCGCGGCCGTGGGATGCCTCGAACATGTCGCAATTGAAGTAGTTGTAAGCCAGCACCGAGCACCCGACCGGGGCGATGCCGACGGCGCGCTCGCGGAGCCCCAGCTCGTCGAGGGACTCGGCCACCAGCCGGTGAATCGTGCCGTGCGTACACCCTGGACAATAGTGTGTGGGATTAACCGTCAGCGAGTTGGGGTATCCGAAAATCTTCTTCATTTCTTCATCCTCGCATCAGGTCAGGATTTTCCGCAGCTTGTCGGCCACGTCGTCGGGCGAGGGCACCAGTCCGCCCGTGAGCCCGTAGAAATCGATCGGCCGGCTCCCGAGAACAGCGAGCTGCACGTCTTCCACCATCTGGCCCGTGCTCATCTCGACCACGAGAATCTGCTTGGCCTTCTCCGCCTCCTTCGCCAGCGCCTCGTATGGATAGGGCCAGAGCGTGATGGGACGGAAGAGACCGATCCGTTTCTGCTTGTCGCTCGCGACCACTTCGGCCATGGCGGTGTTGCAGATACGCGCCATGGTCCCATAGGCGACAATGAGAACGTCCAGCTTCTCTCCGTCGCAGCCGTAGGTTTCCGAGCGTTTCTCCCGCTTCACAATCTCGTCGTACTTCTCCTTCATCTTCCAGTTGTTGGCATTGCAGGCCACCTCCGAAAGATAGAGGGAGTTGACGATGTTGGGCTTACGGCCCTTCGCACCGGTGATCGCCCAGGGCTTGGCCGGGAGATCATCGAGGTCACGCATCGGGGGTATTTCCACCGGCTCCATCATCTGACCGATCATGCCGTCTCCCATCACCATCACCGGTGTGAGATAGTGGTCGGCCAGGTCGAAGGCCTCGTACATGAGATCGACAGCCTCCTGGACCGACGAGGGCGCCAGCACCACGAGCTTGTAGTCGCCGTGGCCGTGTCCCTTGGTGGCCTGGAGGTAATCGGACTGGGCCGGCAGGATTCCACCCAGACCCGGACCGGCGCGGACGATGTTCACGAGCACCACGGGGAGGTGGCAGGTGGCGATGTAGGAAACGCCCTCGGCCATCAGGCTGATCCCGGGGCTTGATGAGCTGGTGAGCACTCGTTTGCCCACCCCGGCGGCGCCGTAGAGCATGTTGATCGCCGCCACCTCGCTCTCGGCCTGGACGAAGAGTCCGCCCACCTCGGGTAAGCGCTTGGCGAGGTACTCGGGGACTTCGGTCTGTGGTGTGATCGGGTAGCCGAAGAAGTTTCGGCAGCCGGCGCGGACCGCCGCCTCGCCGATCGCCTCGCAGCCCTTCATGAGAACCTTGGCCATGTTCGCAGTCCTCTTTTAATAGCTGTGAAACTGGTATTGCGTCCCGTGCACGAAGACCTCGATCGCCACGTCGGGACAGTTTATCGCACAGAGCCCGCATCCCAGGCACTTGGGCTGCTCGGTGGGCACGGCGTAGAAGTAACCCTTCTGATTCAGCTTCTTGGACATTGCGAGAACACCCTGTGGACATACTTCCACGCAGCGCTCGCAGCCCTTGCATCTTTTTTCATCAACGACGATCTTCGGCATAAAGGGCTCCTAGAAACTAGAGACTAGAAACTAGAGGCGATCAGGTCTTCTCATTTGCTATTCTTTCTTCAATCCCCAATCTCCAATCGTCAATCGTCAGTCGTCAATCCGCGGTCTCGTCCGAGCACCCGCTCGGCCCGGTCGGTCATGCTTCTCAGCTTCCAGGGCGGAAGCATGCGCCTCTTGATCCAAAGGATGGGGCAGCCTGCTTCTTCCGTGTCGAAGCCGCCGCGCAGGTCTTCGTTTGCCGTCATGAAAGAAACCGGCAACTCGGCCGTTTTGCCCACTTCGCGTGCCAGCCGAAGTCCTTCAAGGATAGTCGGAGTATCCGTCTCTTCCAATAGGTGGGTGTTGGAAACCAGCCCCGTGATCCGAAGACGAGAAGCGGCCTCGATTTCGCGCCCGATCTTGAGGCATCCCTCCACGGTGTCTGTAAAGGGTCGTTTGGTATTCAGGACCTGGAGCATAGTGTAGGCTCTGGCCGTGAAAACGTCCGCCAGGGAGCCGAGCACCCGTGCGCCCACATCGTCCCCGCCCACGTCAAAAATCAGCGTTCCGTCTCCTTTCTGGACGGCGCCCCGGAGTTCGGGCAAGATGATGGGCAGGTCGGCGGCCTGGTACTCGCCTTCGGGGTTGATCACCTTGACGCCGAAGCTTTCCATCTCACCCCTGGCCTCGCGACAGCGGAAGTAGGGATTGACGATGTCGAGGTCCGCGATGGAAACGCTCCGCTGCTCGCTGAGGCGGATCGCCAGGTTGACGGCGACCTCGGTTTTGCCGGAGCCGTAGTTGCCCACGATCAGGACAACGCGCTGCTCCGGAATGTAATCCAGGTCCTTGCCCATATCGAAAAGCCGACCAGCCGGGCTTCGTTAGGCGAAACCCGCCGCCAGCAATCATACGCCATTGTTTTAGAGTAAAAGAGCTGAACCGCTGTATCCCGCGGGACAGCTTACCCAAGCCTCCAAGGCGGCTTTCCAAGATCGACCAGGATACTCGATTTCGGCGATTTCCGCTTGTAGCCCGGATACGATTTTCCACGCGAGCCCGCTGAATCCTGTTCGGTGCTTGAAAAGATGCGGAATACGGCGGCCGGGACTCGAGTTCGGGCTAGTGCTCTGTCAGTGTTGCTTTGATGGGTTAAACCTGAGGAGCCGCGGACTTCAGTCCGCCCGGCGCCGCGCGGAGTAGAATTTACCCTTCCCGAAGGACCGGACGGACTGAAGTCCGTGGCTCTTCGAATATTGTTGCCCTCTTCAAGTATCATCACGGACTCGAAAGAAACACTACCAATCAAATCAACCTAGACAAAGCACTAGATTCCTCCGCTCATCCGCCGTCGTCGCGCACGGTCGGAATGACATTCAGACGTCACCCGCTTTCACGATGCTCACCGGTCATCGTATTCCGCGCTTACGCCGGCTGTACGAACCGCCCTCTCGCGATCAAAATGTTACCAGTCCGGCCGGCCGTATCGAGTGTGCCTAAATCACGTCGGCCAACGCCGCGGAAAGGATCGAAACGCGTGTCCACGAAAGAAGTCCACGATGTCGTTTTCGTTACCTACCCGAAACTGCTCTTCATCTGGCCGGTGATTCTGGCAGGTTTTATCTTCTGGCCGCTGGCCGGCTGGATCAGTCCCGAAGCGCCCAACGCCTGCGAGACGCTCGGCTGGATCTACATCCTGCTCACCGGCCTCGTACTGCTTACGCTCGGCGTCGACGTCGATCGCAACCAAGCCGTGTTCTGGGTTGTCTTGATCGCGGCATTATGGATCGGGGGGCGCTGGCTGGCGGACGTCAAGGGCTTCACGCTGTTCGGCAACATTTATCGCTGGTTCGCCAGCCTGGATGTGCAGTATCACCGCAATTACGGCCTCGCCCTGTCCATCGTCATGCTCGTTCCTTACCTGCTCATGATCGGGTGGGCGTACATCAACAACAAATGGCGGATCACCCACAACGAGTTCGAGCATTACTCGTTCGGCAAGATGGACGACTCGCTCGGCCGCGGGGCCAAGACCATCCGCACCAGCTTCCCCGACGTGCTCGAGCTCCTGCTCGGCCTGGCCGGCACACTGATTATCTACAACGCCACCGGCACCAAAGAGCTTCGCCGCATCCCGCACGTGATGTTCCTTCCCTTTATCCGCAAGCGCCTCAACAAGATCCTCGAACGTACCGCGATCACCGCGGCGGAGATGGAGGAAGAAGAGGACGACGACGAGGATCTATAGCACCCCGGGGAGTACAAAGCGGAGCCTTGTTCTCCCCGGGCCGTTTGGGCCAACAGGAGCAAGCGTCATTCCCCCACCGGCGTTCGGGCTGCACAGGGTGCGACTATTTTTGGTGGCAGAGCGAAGTTTTTGGAATGGCGCGAGTTGTGCCGACACACACGTGATTCGGGGTGGCACGGTCTGGCCTCGCCCGAGCCAGTCCGCGTCCATGGAAAACCCGTCCCAGCGAGAACAGGCCGTGGTTTGCAACCGGGGCGTAACGTCGCGGCCGAGTAGCCACGGCCTGTCGTCGCGGCGACGTTTTCCGCCTGTCACGAGCCACCCAGCGCGACGCCAGACCGTGCCACCCTGGTCGACACCAAATATGGTCACACCGGCTGCACGCCGCCGCGTTTTCACAATCGCCCCGACGTACCGCCAACGTTAAACTTGCTGTAATAAGATTCTTTGTGGAGCGAGTTCGTATGGAATTGTCCATACTCCGAATCATGGACGCCAACCTCAATCGCGCCCGCGAGGCGTTGCGGGTGATTGAGGAGCACGCGCGCTTCGTGCTCGACGATGCCGACGCGGCGGGGCGCGTCAAGGCCGTCCGTCATGAGCTGCGTCATATTGTCGAGGCGGTTGGGCCGGAGGAGTTGCTAACGGCTCGTGACATCGTCAACGACGTCGGGCGCGCGGTGAAAACCGCCGACGAATTGCGGCGCGGCTCGTCCGAGGATGTCGTGCGTGCGGCTTTCGGGCGGCTAAGCGAGGCGGCCCGCGTGCTGGGCGAATACGGCAAGCTGGTTTCGCCCGCCGCCGCCGAGATCGCCGAGACACTGCGTTATAAAACCTACGAGTTGGAGCAATGCGTCGTGCTGCGGGCCGGGCTCCGCGCCCGGATTCGACGCGTTCGGCTTTACGTGATTCTGACCGAGGCGTTGTGCGAGCACGGCTGGTATCAGACCGCCGAGGCCGTGCTGCGGGGTGGCGCCGGTTGTTTGCAACTGCGCGAAAAAGATTTGACCGATGTTGAACTGCTCCGTCGCGCTCGGCGACTGCGTGAGCTGACGGCCGAACACGAGGCGTTGCTGGTGATCAACGACCGGCCGGACGTTGCGAAACTGTGCGGGGCGGATGCCGTCCACGTCGGCCAGGATGATTTACCGGTTGCCGAGGTGCGACGGATTGCCGGGGCAAACGTGCTGGTTGGCAAGAGCACGCACACGCCGAAGCAATTCGACGCGGCATTGGCCGAGGAGCCCGATTATCTCGCGGTCGGCCCGATGTTTGCCAGTCAAACCAAGCCGCGGGACCACATTGCCGGTCCGCGGACGCTGGCGCGGGTTGCCCGGCGTACAGAGCTTCCGCTGGTCGGCATCGGCGGCATCACCGTCGACAATGCGGCAGAGGTCATGCAGGCTGGTGCCGCTTGCGTCTGTGTCTGTTCGGCTGTGATCGGCGCGGATGACGTCGCGAAGGCCGCCGCGAGCATTGTGGCCGGCGTGTGCCCGACTCCGTAACTCGGTCTGCGTTTCCCATTGGCCGCGACGCGTTGACGAGTTATCTTGTGGCGACAGTTGTGTGCTGCAGCGGGAGAATCGTCGCATTTCCGGGGAGTGTGCAAAACCACGCGGAGTGTTCCGCCATGGCGGCAAGCGAAGGCGACGCATACCTGATCGAAGCGGTCCAGGGCGGCGACCAGGATGCGTGGCGCGAAGTCATCGATCGCTACGAGGGCCGGCTGATCAGCTTCGCCCGCCGCATGTTGGCACAGCGCGGCGAGGCCGAGGACCTTGTGCAGGAAACGTTCCTCGGACTGCTGCGCAGCCTACCGAATTACGACCGCCGGCGCTCGCTCGAAACGTACCTCTTCGCGATCCTCCGCCACAAGCTCAGCGACCATTTTCGCAAGCACCACCCGGGTCGGCGTCAGAGCCTCGACACACTGGAAGTCGACGACGCGCCACAGGCCTGGCTCTCGACCGAAACGCCCAGCGGTTACCTGGCGGAGGCTGAGAACGTCGCCGCCCAGCGGCAGGCGCTGGTCGATTGTCTGCGGCAGTATGTCGAGCAGTGCCGAACGCAAAGCCGCTTTCAGGAACTGATGGTGGTGGAAATGCTGATGGTGCTGGGGATGCGCAACAAGGAGGTCGCCGCTGATCTGGGGCTGACCGAAACCGCGGTCGCCGGGACCAAGTTCCGCGTGCTCGAACGCTGGCGGCAACTGACACAGGCGTCCGAGGCCGCCCGCGAGTGGCGGGAAGCCGACCTGGCGGCCACCAGCACGGTCGCCCGCATCTGGCGTGAGGAGGGCGTCTCGTGTCTCAAACGCTCGACGCTCGGTCGCTATCTGCTGGGAGCGCTCGACGACGATTGGACTTCATACGTCGAGTTCCACGCGGAAGTCGGCGGCTGCGATCGTTGCCTCGCCAACCTCGACGACCTACGCAGCGAGGACGAAGGCGGCGACGATACCCGCGAGCAGCTCCGGCAACGCTGTTTCGCTTCGAGCATAGGTTTCCTATCACGCCGGCCGGAAACGTAGAAATGTAGCAGTCCGCCGCAAAAGTCATGTAGCGGCCGCTACAGTCTATGGGCGCCGCCGATTTTTACGGCGGACTGGTAGCCGAACACTTTTCGACAGTGTCCGTCTCTTCCATCAACGAATCGCGCGCCCACCCCCGTGGGGAGGGCCACCCGGCCGCAAACCCCTGGTCCCTCGGCCCCTCACGTTTACCCCGTACCGACGCACGCCGCCACTTCGTCCGGATCCGTCGGCAGCGTTTCGGACAGGATTTCGGGGCCGCCGGTTTCAGCCGGGCGGACACAGATGGTGTGCTCGATACGGATGCCGCCGAAGCTGTCTTTCAACAGTGCGTCGACCTTCGGGCGGTTCACCACGTCAGCCAGCGGCTTGACCAGCTCGTCGCTCGCCCAGATCGCGGGGACCAGGTAGATCCCCGGCTCAATGGTCACACACATCCCGGGTTCGAGATCGCGGTCGAGCCGGAGGTACTTGTTCCCGAATTCGGGTCGGCGGGCGCGGCCGGGGGCGTAGCCGGCCAGGTCGCCGAAGTCCTCCATGTCGTGGGCGTCGAGGCCGACCAGGTGTCCGACCCCGTGTGGGTAAAACAGCGCGTGGGCGGTTCGGGCGACGAGCTCGGCGGGGTCGCCCCTGAGCAGTTCGGCTTCGACCAGACCCTCGCAGATCACCCGAGCGGACAGGTCGTGCACGTCGCGATAACGCGCGGCGGGCACGCAGGCGGCAGTGGCTTCGTTCGCCGCCCGTAGCGTGATCTCGTATAGGTGACGCTGGATCGGCGTCCACTTGCCGCTGACGGGAAAGGTGCGAGTGAAATCACAGGCATAGCCGCCGGGTTCTTCCACACCTGCGTCGCAGAGCAGCAGGGCCCCGTCGGGCATAATGTTGGGATGCCCTTGGCCGTGCAGAACCTCACCGTGGACGGTGATAATCGGGTTGAACGCGACTTGGCATTCGTGCCGGTGGAGCACCGCCATGAACGCTGCCGCCACGTCGGCTTCGCGCTTGCCGGGTTTGGTGGCGGCCATGGCGGCGCGGTGAGCTTCGATGCAGATGCCGGAAGAGCGGCGCATTGCCGCTAGTTCGTGCTCGTCCTTGGTCAGCCGCAGGTTGATGATGGCGCGCAGCTCGTCGTCGTTGGCGGGCGGCAGGCCGAGCTTGGCGATCCACGCCAACGTGTCCGGAAAGGGCGGCGCTACGGTCGCCGCCGCGCGGCCGGCGAGCAGGGCTTCGAGCTTGTCGGTATCGGCCAAGCCTTCACGACGAAGGCCGGCAGCGGCGGCGATATCGTTATCAGTCGGCACCTCGCCGAACCATAACGCGTCGTCCGCGCCGGGCGGGCGGCGCAGCAGGGTGCAACCCGCGTCACCATCGCTGCCCGGTTCGATCAGCAGAGCGGCGTTCTCCAACGGCGGCCCGCCGAAATAGCGGTATGAACTGCCTGCCCGAAAATGGTGAGTGTTGGCCGGATAGTTACGAGCCGGTGCGTGTCCGGCGAAAATAACCACCGGACGCTCCAGCGCCGCCGCCAGCTTGGCGCGGCGTTGACGATATACCTCCGGCGGGGCGGTCATTGTGATTGCGTGTTGTTCGCTCATCGATCCTGCACCTCTGTCGGTTCTCTATAGTACAAACGGCCGATTTCTTCACGGTTCGCTAAGATATCTCGCTTCATGGGTGGCCCGTCGCTTCAGCGGCGGGGGACACGAATGGACGGTCGATTCGTGTCCCCCACGGCTAAAGCCATGGGCCACCCGACGTACCATCCGAACCCGAAGCGCAAGCGAGGGCCCTGAATATGCGGGTCGCGCCTTCGGCCGGGGGCACGACGTTCAGGTTCTCATGGTGTCGTACGCCTCAAGGACCAACTCGGCAGTTCGGAACCCGCCGATCTCCAACCGGTCACGGCGCCGAACGCCCGTAAACGTCGAGAGGATATACTCCACATCATCACGGCCCACGCCGTACAGGTGGAAATACGCGGCGTCCAGCTCCGCCCGCAGCCGGGCGCGCTCGTCCGGCTTCCATTTGTGCACCCGCGGCGCGAAACCGGCAGCCTCCGCGAGCGGGATCATGTCGTTTGAGGTACAGGTCAGCTTGAGCACGCGCTGAGAGATCCAGTGTTCGAGCGTCTCGCGGCGCCGCCAGGGACAGCGGTCGGCGTAGGCGTCGGGCGGCAGAATCGGGAGCTGCTCGACGATGAAGAAGTTGAGGTGAATATTGCCCACCTTTTGTCGGGCGACGAAGTCGAGAACGAAGCTGTTGATGTTCGCGAGCAGGCAACTCTCGAGCCGCGATCCAAACTCGTCCGGGCAGAATACGAGCGGCGCCGAGTTCACGACGCCCGCTCTTGGAATGAATGCCGCGATCATGGTGCGCTCGTTCGTCGGGCTCGTCACGTCCTTATAACAGAGGTATGCCGGGCGGACTCGTTCCGCGAGCGCCTCGACAACCACCGCTTCGTCTACCCACCACCGAGGCTGAACCACGAACTCCGGATTCTGATGCGCGACGAGGCTTGTCGGCTCCGTTTGCCCCTGACGCACCCAGTTGCCCTTCTCGATGATCACGCCCGCCGCCCGGTGGTCGCAGGCCTGCACCATCTTGGCTTCGTAGAGCGGCAGGGAGACGCGCTTGCCCTTTCGCCAGTGATTCCCCTTCAGCTTGAAGCCGAGCTTCGCCAGTTGCTCGGGCGTGTGAAACAGCTCGGCGTCGTTGGTTTGGTCGAACATCCTCAAGAACTTGACGCCCCACGGATTACCGCCGGCTTCGCGCGAGTGATCGACCAGGACCGGCACGCGCCGATATATGCCCTTTGTCAGCTTTGCATCGCGGCGCGACCGAAAGACCGGGCATGTCCGGGTGTTCGGGTTGACGAGCGCCATGTCGTTGGCGGTCAACGAGATATGTCGCACACCCTGCTTCAAATCCGCCATCTGATGAGCAAAGAAGAAGAAGTCCGCCTTGATCGTCTTCAAGTGCTCACCACCGAAGACCAAGGTGGAGAACTTGAAGCGACCATCCACGTCGGGAAAGATCTTCTTGCGGTTCTCGAAATCGTGCAAGCTGATCAGCGCCTGCGTTTCCATCAGCTCTCCGAAGAACTCCTTCGTCGTCTTGTCGCTCGCGATGCCGGAAGGGACCAGCAGTCCGACGCGTCCTTCGGGCGCGACCAGCAAGCGTGCCAATTCCGCGAACAGCGCGTAGGTGTTGATGTCACCTTTGCCCGTGAGCGGATAGCGTCCGGAACGGCGAGCGTAGTTGAGCACGCGGCCCGCGCTTTCCCGTGCCGCGAGGTATCGCGTATACAGCTCCGGATTGCCCTTCTCCAAGGCCGCAATCATCTTCCGACGGCGCGCAGCGCTGACTGCCGAGGCAATGTCAGGGGCGGAGAGCGCGAAGAACTCGCGCTCCTGCAGCTTCAGCCGTTCCCAAGGCGGATTGCCGATCACGCAGTCAAACCCCGCCGACTCGCGCTCGAAGACCGCGGGAAACGCTTTCTTCCAATCCATCGCGCGGCCGTGGACCTCGGGATCGTCGACGAGGCTGTTGCCGCAGACGATGTTCCGAGAGAGGTCCGAGAGCTTGCGGTCGCGCTGGGCCGAGCGGATCCACAGCGCGAGCTGCGTGATTTCGACGGCTTCGAGCGACACGTCGACGCCGAACAGATTGTCTCCGAGGATCATGTCGGGGATGTCGTCCTCGGCGCGCCGCGTCACCTTTGCACCGTTGAAGGCGAGGTTGTCGAGGACCTCGATATATACTTCCTCCAACAGTTCGTACGCCTGGATGAGAAAGGCCCCGCTGCCGCACGCAGGATCGCATATCTTGATGTCGCGTAGGCCGTCGAGGCAGTCACGCCAGTACGCCCGCATGCGCTCGGGTGGCTCGTCCCCGTTTGTGTTGCGAGGATCGACTCCGTGCTTCTCGGCAATCGCGCCGAGGCGCTGCCTGACGACTTCTCCGGCCGTCTGCTCAACGATGTACCGCGTGAAATCGGGCGGGGTATAGTAGATTCCGAAACGCTTGCGCTCGCCTGACTTCGGCATTGCCGACTTCTTGGCCCCCTCGCCAACGCCGCTTCCGAAAAGCCCGCCGACGCGCAGCTTCTCCAGTTCGGTCACGGACTTCTCAAACAGGTGGCCCAGGACGTCGACGCTGACCTCATCCCGAAAGTCGTAGTTGCCGACGCCGTGAAAGAAGTCCGTCCATTCGTCGTCGAGCTTGAGATCGTCGACCTCCGGATCGTGCTCGAACAACCCACCGTTGTATCCCTCGGTGAGCTCGAGGTCGCGGTGCCCCTTGTCAACGGCATGGAAGAGGTTCACGAAGTTCTGCCAGCGCGGGTTTGTCACCCGCACCATCGGTGGGACATCTCGATAGGCGCGGTCGAGGGTCTTGGCCGGTAGAAGCCCGCGGTCCTCGCAGAACGCAACGAATATGATGCGATCGAGCAGCTTCTGAGCGATTGCGATCGCCTGTTCAGTTGACCTGCCATGCTTCGCATGAAGATGATGGATCAAGTCGAGCCGGTGTTGGCTGTAGGTTTCATAGAGGTCGTCGCCGACCTCGCGTTGGCGCTCGCCGGTCATTTTCAACAGCCGGACGGCGCGTGGCGTTGGGTCAACGTTTGTCGAGAGCAGGCCACCTTGTCCGAACACGTGGAAAAACTCGCGAAAGCGCTCGATCCTTCCCAACTCATCCAACGTGAAGTGCTCAAAGGCCCGGCTGCCTTGGTCCCGGTGATAAAGGCGAATGCTCACGAAGTTGCTCACTATTCCCCACGGGCATTCCGGGAGCGCGTTCAAGTAATCCCAGAGCTGCTGAACCGGAGTGCGACCGTTGAAGCGGTCCGTGTCCAAGTTCGTCTCGGCATGCTTCAGTTCGATGACCACCGTCGGTGAGACGGTCGCTGTTCGAGAAAATCCGCCAAGCGCGCCGTCAGCGGTGCCGACGCCCGGGACCGTGAATTGTCGATCAAGCTCAAAACTCTCGCTCTCCTCCGTGACGGGTGTGTAACCGAGCGCTTCCCCGAAGATCTCCCGCAGAAACTCGGCATCAAGCGAGGTTTCTTTTCTTGCCAGGTGACCCTTGCGATCCAGTTCAATCCATTTCGCGATGACTCGGTGTCCGCGCTCGATCTGTGTGTTATAGATATGCGCCCGCTTCTTGGCTTCATCCTTCAAGTAGGCGGGCAGGAAGAGCACTCGCCGATGCCGCGTGGCCAGGAGTCCAGTGGGATTTGCTGAATTGAGCAAGGTTGGCTGTTCAGTCTGGCTTCTGCCTCGCGCCATGCGAAATACTTACCTCGCTGTCCTGATTCTCGCCCCATCCTACGTGCAACGCTGAACCTTCGTCAATTGGACGGGGCTTGTACAAACTGCCGGGGGTCTACCGGATGCTGTCTTACGGACACGGCGCGATTCTCTGGGTCCCCGCTCCGGGCTCCTGGCACTGCTAAGGGCTGATTTCTTCGCGGCTCGCGAAGATTTCTCGCTGCGTGGGTGGCCCGTCGCTTCAGCGGCGGGGGATACGAATGGACGGTCGATTCGTGTCCCCCACGGCTAAAGCCATGGGCCACCCGACACCCGACTACTCAACGTTGCACGCGTTCGATCTTTGGCGTGCCGCTCGGCCAGCCGTGGTGGTTCCTGCCGGAGTCGTCCGGAAACAAGCCGCCGAAGGTCCGGTCGAAGTGCAGCAGGAAGACCGTCTCGTCGTCGCGTTGAAACTCGTTCCGCGGCGTAAATGGTCCTTCGTAACGGGCGACGCCGGAGAGCCGGACCTCATCGATTTGCCCGGTGAAATACCTGCATGGCTGACCGTTATGTTTTGGATCCGCGCCGATGTAAATTGGATGGCGATTGTGCGTCGCCGTCGCGTTGGTGGTCTGTGCCGCCTGTGGTCGGCCGTTAATGTAGAATGTCCCCTTTTTCCCGTCGAAAACCAGGGCGAGGTGGGTCCAACGGTTCCAGTCCCAGGCTCCGGCGGCTGGTAGGATCAGGTAGCCGTCTGTAGTGCCAATGAAACCGGTCGGTAGTTCGGTGCTGTCCGAAGCGGCGGACCAGAAGATGCCGTAGGCCGAGCTTTCGGTTTTAGCTAGCAGCGCGACGGTTTCCTTCGGCTCGCCGCCGCGGACCCAGCATTCGAGCGTGTAGCGCTCAAGCTGCTCGGGGATGTCGATCCGGACCGCACTGGAGCCGTCGAGGGCCAGCACGCCGTTGTTTCGCGGGTCGGCCGTCCCGGCGTTTTCCGGAAGCAGGGCGCGGATGGGTACGTCGATCTGAATGTTGATCGGCTGAACCAGGCCGCTGCGGATCGGGTAATGGGCGGCGGCCTCGACGATGAGTTTCGGTTCGGCGTCGCCAAGCGCGGGAGCGATCGTTACGACCTTCAGGTTCAGCGTTTGCCCGGGCTTGAGCTCCTGATCGACCGGCTCGGCGTCAACGCTCCATCCATAGCCGGCCTTTACCTCCGCCGTGAAGCGCGCCGACCGGTCGGTGGGGTTCGTGATATCGACGAGGAATGACGACCGTTCGCCCGCCTTTAGCCCGATGGACGCGGCTGACGGCACGCAGCACCAATCGCCGCGGGCCAGCTCGTGCATCGTGTCCAGTTCCTTGCCGAGCACGAAGTCACCGGCAAGGACGGATTCAACCGGCAGGACCGCGACGGTGATGCGATCGGGCCGCACGCGGACGAAGTCGACGTGGTGCAGGGCGGCGGTTTCGCGGAAACGGCCCAGGTGCCCGCCGGTGGTGGCGAGCGTGTAGTAGCGGACGTTGTCGATCTGCCCGTCGCCGCGGTAGAGGTGGATATGGCCGGCGAAGACCGTGACCGGCCGCCCGTACGATACGAATATGCGATGGACGTCGCCCCAGTTGCACCCCTGGTACCGCTTGGTCCAACGCGGGTGGTGGAGGAAGACGAAAGTTTGCGCGGCGTCGCTCGCGGCCAGGTCCTTACGGAGCCAGTCGATCTGCTCGGTGCTGAAGTTCTGATCCCGGGCCGGATTGCCGAAGGATAGTGCTTCATCGGAGAATAGTATGATGAAGTGGGCCCATTTATAGTCTAACGAGTAGTAAAGCGGGCCGAAGTGCTGGGAATACAGGGCCAGGTGTCCGCCGGGGCGCTTGGGTCGGGCGTAGACGTCGTGGTTGCCGGCGACGGGATACCAGGGCATTTGCAGGCCGTCCATCGCCGCCTTGTATTCGCGCATCTGCGCCAGCCACGTCTCGGGCTCGTTATAGCCTTCGATCAGGTCGCCGACGGTCATGACCAGGTCGACGTCGAGGCGGTTGGCCATCTGGACGCCCTGCTTGAGGACCTCGACGCCCTCGGGTGGGCCGCCGGTGCGGTCGCCGAAGATCATGAAGTCGAACGACTCGCTTTCGGCCGGCGCGTGAAGCTGCTGGTCGCTGGGTTTACCGGCGTTTACCGGCGGACCTTGCTGGGCCGCGGTTCGGCCGTGTGGGCCCAGCGAGAGCCAGATGCCGATCAAGGCTGTGACGCGGATCAGTCGACCGGTGCGTTGCATGTGAATATCTCCCTGGGGTCTCGGTTGGCATAAGGGTACTCCGCCACGGCAGAATCTTGCAAGCGGTAACGTCGCTTCTCGCGGCCTCGGATTGTAGGACGATATCGGTGGATATGCATATCATGTGGATAGTCCCGAAGGAACGGCAGACAGATTCCATAATATCTTGTTGCGTGGGTGGCCCGTTGCTTCAGCGGCGGGGGACACGAATGGACGGTCGATTCGTGTCCCCCACGGCTAAAGCCATGGGCCACCCGCCAAGCACGTAGTTCGTCGGATGTGGATCAGCCGGGTACTCAACCGGGCTACTGCTTGGTGAGCGTTCCAGTGCAGTTGGTGGTTTCGGTGGCTTCGACCGTTAGCTCTGCCGCGGCGTTCGTCTGAGTGATGTTGTATTGGGCAATGCCACTGAAGTTGAGGCTGTTGCCGTCGATCGTTGCTTCGATCGTCATGGTGCCGGTGCCTTGTTCGGTTAACGCTAATTGACTGCTGGTGGCGGAGTACTCCAGGTTCATAACGACGTTGGCGCTGGATTCGTTGTAGGTGGCTTCGATAATGGTGACGGTAAGGGTGACATCGCGGTAAGGCGAGTTTGCCTCGAAACTAAAGGTTTCCGACTCTCCCTGGGCGTTTTTCTGCGTGGTTTGGTCGAAGGCGAAATAGAATCCCCAAACCGGTAGGCTGGTCGGTACGTATTCACTGTTGAATGTGATGGCCAACTCCCGTGGACACGGAAGGGGGGTTCCAGGTTGGCTCGGGTATGAAAACGTCCTGGTGCAATCGAGGGTTCCGCTCCAGGTGCCGTCGATGGTGGTTGGCGTGGTGTCGTTTTCACCGTCGCCGCCGTTGTCGACGCCGAGCGGCAGGCAACCCGCGATGGCGACGAGTGAAATCGAGATCAAGGCCGACGACATGACTGAAATCCTGCACATGAACGCTTCTCCTGCCTGCGTGAAAATGCGTCAAAAGTAGAACCTAGCGCCGCGCCCCGCCGGTGCCGGACTCTGCGGGGAATATCGACGGCCGGTCGGGCGGCACTTGAGGTATTATGGCCGACTCGCCGTTTCCCGTGAAGCTTGCCGATTTGCAATTCGTAGACGAGCCGTTATGATTCGGCCAACGGACCCAATTATGCAGGTCGCCATCATTCCGGCCCGTTTTGGCTCGACGCGTTTCCCAGGGAAAGCTCTCGCCCGACAGACCGGCAAATTCCTGATTCAACACGTATACGAACAGGTCATTGCCGCCCGGCTGGTCAATCGCTGCATCGTGGCGACCGACGATCAGCGGATCGTGGACGCCGTCCGTTCGTTCGACGGCGAGGTGGTGATGACCAGCGCTGAGCATACGTGCGGGACCGACCGGATCGCCGAGGTGGCGCGCGGCCTCGGGGGAACGCCCGATGACATTATCCTAAACGTGCAGGGCGACGAGCCGGAGATCGAGCCGGCCTATCTCGATCTTCTGATCGATCGTCTGGAGGCCGATTCGGCCTGCCCGAGTGCCACTCTGGCCTGCCCGTTTCCGCCGACCGCGGACCCGCGCGACCCGAATTGTGTGAAAGTTGTGTGCGATTGCCGGGGTCGGGCGCTGTTTTTTTCGCGGGCGCTGATACCATACTCGCCGGAAGCCGACGCGGTGACCGGCGAAGCCGATTGGCTGCTGCACCTTGGTGTCTACGCCTACCGACGCGCGTTTCTGCTGGATTTTGCAACCTGGGAGCCGAGCACGCTCGAGCGGGTCGAACACCTCGAGCAGCTCCGAATCTTGGAGAACGGCTACGCGATGGCCGTCGTGGTCGTTCAACACGCCTGCGCCGGAATCGATACGCCGGAGGACTACGAAAAGTTCGTCGCGCGTCATCAGGCGCGAGCGCGGGCTTAGCAGTCCGCCGCAAAAGTCATGTAGCGGCCGCCCCCCGTGTCGGCCGATCCCACGAGCGGCTGTTTTCCCGTACTCTACGGCCGACACGGGGGTCGGCCACTACAGTCCATGGGCGCCGCCGACTTTTGCGGCGGACTGTTAGAGCGCCCGAGCGACCCGGTTGTATTAAAGGTTCTTGGAACAAGGATGTACCTAGAGGTTTTATGGACGGCGACAACCTGCTGAGTTCGATTCGCGATCATTCGGTTGACACCGAGTTTTACCTGCCGCTGCCGAGCGGTTACACGCCCGGCTCGACGAAGTATGTCATTGTGGTGGGCACGGTGATGAGCGGTCTCGGCAAGGGCATCTTCAGCTCGTCGCTGGCCAGGTGCCTCCAGGACAAGGGCTTGAAGGTCACCCCGATCAAGCTCGAAGGCTACCTGAATATCGACTCTGGCACCTTGAACCCGTATCGACACGGCGAAGTCTTCGTGCTCGACGACGGTACCGAATGCGATATGGACCTGGGCACGTACGAACGGGCGCTCGACCAGGACCTGACCCGGCTGAACTTCACCACCAGCGGGCAGATTTATCGCCGCGTGCTCGAACGCGAGCGCACCGGGGGCTACCTCGGCCGCGACGTGCAGATGATTCCGCACGTCACCGGCGAAGTGAAAAACCGGCTGCGCGAACTGGCCGTCGCCACCCAGGCCGACGTGGTCTTCGTCGAGATCGGCGGCACGGTCGGCGACGTCGAGAACGCCTACTACATCGAGGCGATGCGACAATTGGCTTTCGAGGAGGGCCAGCGCAGCGTCTGCTTCGTCGCATTGACCTACGTTCTGGAGCCACCCAGCCTCGGCGAGCAAAAAAGCAAGGCAGCCCAGCTCGGCATCCGCCGGCTGATGGAGACCGGGATTCAGCCCCACATGATCGCCTGCCGGGCGAGCAGGCCGGCGACGCAGAAGGTGCGGGAAAAGATCGCACTGTTTTCGAACGTGCCCCCGGAACGCGTCTTCAGCATGCACGATTGCGAAAGCGTCTACCAGATCCCGGACATGCTACGGGGCGCCGGTTGCGATCGCGCCGTGGTCGAATGGCTCCAACTCGACCAGCAGGTCGACGATGCCGCCGAACGAGAGGCGCGCGAGGCGTGGATGGGCTACGTCACCCGGCTGCGGCAGGCGGCGCGACAGGTCACGGTCGGAATCACCGGCAAATACACATCGGTACGCGACGCCTACGCCAGCATCATCAAGGCCTTCGAGCACGCCGGCGTGCGGTTGGGTTGCAAGGTAAACCTCCAGTGGATCGAGACATCCGACCTGGACGACGACAACGTCACCGAGGCGTTGAAAGACCTGCACGGCATCGTCGTCCCGGGCGCGTTCGGCACACGTGGAGCCGAAGGGAAAATCGCCTGTCTCAAGCACGCCCGCGCGACCAACCTGCCCTGTCTGGGAATTTGCTACGGGTTCCAGATGGCGGTGATCGAGTTCGCCCGCAACGTCTGCGACATGGAAGGCGCCAACTCGACCGAGATCGAGAACGAGTGCCGCTACCCGGTCATTAACGTCCTGCCGGAACAAAAGAAGATCGAGGGTCTCGGCGGGACCATGCGGCTGGGCGGATACGACGCGGTCGTCAAGGCAGGTACGCTGGCGGCGCGGATGTTCGGGCCGCACGTTCGGATGCGATTCCGGCACCGTTACGAGGTCGATCCGCGTTACGTGCCGCAATTGGAGGCGGCGGGGATGGTGTTCTCGGGCAAGTCGCCGCGAGCCGAGATATATAACATCCTGGAGCTACCGGCCGCGATGCATCCCTACTTCATCGGCACGCAGGCTCATCCGGAGTTGACCAGCCGGCCCTTGCGGCCGCACCCGATGTTTCTCGGATTGGTACACGCGGCGTTGAAGCGGGCATACACGGATTATGACGAACCGTTGGAGTTTGACACGCCCGAGGATGATTCGGAGCCACCCCTCGAAGCGCCGCAGCGCGTCGCCGGCTCTGAACGGTAATATGCTGAACCCACCGGCGTTGTTACAAGATCGCGCATGGTCTTTTAGATCCGTCGGCGCAGGCCGATTAGCGTGAGCGTGCCGATAAGCAGCAGGGTGGTTGATTCGGGCACATTCAGAGGCGGTCCGTACGTAGCGGGGTCGTTGACGGTTCCGACCAGTTCACGCGGGAACTCCTGCGATGTCAGGGCTGATTCGGTGCCGAGCGTCCCGTCCGCGAGGGCTTCGCCGAGGACCAGGCGCTGCTGGTCGATGAAGGCCTTGATCTCGTCGTCGATGCGATCGATCGGCGAGGCCGGGAACAAGCCTTCAAGCTCGCTGGTGTCCAGCCCGAGCGCGGTTAGTGCCGCACAGGCGGCATCGACAAAGACATTCCCGCGAATGCTGATTGGGCCGATGTCGAAGTCGGCGTCGGTCGGACCATCCACGACCAGCCCGTCGGCCTTTAGAGTGGCGTTGGTATTGTTGATTTCGAGGTCGAGGTAGTAAAAGCCGAGGCGATTGATTTCGAGCTGGTGATTGATGCTGAGCGATCCGGTGAGCTCGAAGTCCTGCGCGCCGGTCTTGTCAGTCAGGATGTAGCCAACGTTGTTGGCGAACATGTCGACGTTGAGCGTTTGGACACCGCGGCCGGTGTACTGAATCGTGGATGCAGTCGCACCGTTCAGTTGCAGTTCTAGCATTCCGATATCGAAGACTTCCGGACGTCCACGTGCATCCGCTCCGAAAGTTCGGTCGAGTTCGAGTCGATGGCCCTCGCCGAACTCGTTGGGCACGATTCGCAGCCGGCCGTAGCGGTTGCCGTTGCTCTGCCCACCGCCGGCGGCGGTGCGTACGGGCGATCCGGTAGGCGTGGCGAAGTAGCCCAGGCCGCGATATAGGTCTTCATAAAACCCACCCAGCGCCGGCGCGGAGCAGAGCAGGATTGCCGCTATCAGTAAACCGGTACGCAAACGCACCACGGATAGTCCTCCGAGTAAAGGCGACCAGATCGCCTAAACATAAGCATAAACACACGCGGACACCGATTCAAGCCGATGCGCGTCTTTCGGTCTTATCGGAGTACGCCGGTCGGGACCTTAGAGTTCGCGAAAAGCGGGCTCGGGAGGGGTTTCGGCGGGAATTGCGCTATGGTCACTCCGCGAGTTAAGTCGATTGTGTATAATGCCTTCGCTTTCAGTGCACCCGGCGCGCGGATGGCGTGTATAAAGAACCAGTTTTGTGACGATGATCTGGGCGACAATTCGGTCTGTCAGGTATTGGACACTAGGGGGAGTCTTCGTAGTTGCCGTGACCACGGGCGCAATTGCCGCGCCCCAATCGCCGCCGCCGGTAGAGAGTCAGCCGACGCTTGACCAGCAGCGTTTCAACGACCTGATCGCCATCATCGAAGGTCAGAACTCACCCCAGGCACGCCGAACGGGCGCACGCGAATTGTTGCGTCAGGATTGGTCCGAGACCGTGCCGCGTTTGACGGGGATCCTGCGCGGGGCGAATCGCCCGGCCAGGGTCGCGGTAGCCCTGGCACTATCGGACCTCCCGGATTACATCGTCCCGGATTACATCGAGCCGCTCTTGGCGATGCTGGCCGATGCCGAAACGGAAGCGCGGCACGCGGCGGCAACGGCATTGGCGATGAGCCCGGCAGACGATGTGCTCCCACGCTTAAGATCACTGGTGCTGAGCAAAGAGCAGACACGCCCAAGCCGCCTGGCCGCGATCGATGTATTGAGCATGATGACGGAACGTCAGGCGATCGCCGTCCTGGTCGAGGTACTCGCCGACCAAGATGCCGAGTTGGCGGTCCCGGCCCTGGAAGCACTTGAGCAGGCCACCGCACAGAATTTCCAAGGTGATTTCGAGGCAGCGCTAACGTGGTGGAAGACTGCCCGCGAAGCTACGCCCGCCCAGTGGCAACGTATGCAAATCGAACGGCTCGTTCGCCAGAACCGCGCCCGGCGGCAACGTGTTCGCAATCTGGAACAGCGGCTGGCCAACACCCTCCGCGAGAACTATCTCCACACGCCCGAGGGGCAGCGGCCGGCGTTGTTGAACACACATCTGACCGACGTTTCCACCGCCATTCGTCTACTCGGGCTGGAGCTCGTCCAGTCGATGCTGGCGGAGGGCAAAACTCTCACGCCCGAGACGGTCGCCCGCGCGCGCGAGCTGTTGACGTCGCCGGAGCCGGCGGTACGCGCCGCCGCCGTTCGCACGGTCGCGACGCTGCGTGATCTCGCCGACGCCGAACGCTTCCGGCAATTATTATCGACGGAGCGGCATGCGGCAGTGCGTGCGGCGCTGGTCAACGGGTTGGGTTACGTCGGCTCAGCCGCGGCCGCGGATCCGTTGCTGAAGTTGCTCGATTCCGCCGACCAGACGATCTTCAGCGAAGCGGTGACCGCGCTGGGCCGCTTGGCGGAGCGCGGCGTGCTCGATGAGCCGAATCGCCACGCGGTCGCGTCGGCATTGCTCGCGCACGTACGCACCACTACTGACAAACAACATGCGATGTACGAGCGCCTGCTGTGGGCGCTGAGCCGCGTGGGCGATCCACGCTGCGGGGCGGTGTTCGTCGCAGCGCTCGAAACGCCCGAGGCCGCGACGGTTCGGCTGGCGGCGGTGCGCGGCATCGCGGTGATGGCGGATCCGCGTACGGTCAAGGCCAACGGCCATACTTCACAACCCGCTGCAAGTGACAACGCCGAACGATGCCTGAGTCCGCGGGAGATGGTTGACGCGCTCGTCCAAGTGATGGATGACCCGGACGCGGGGGTGCGTCGAGCGGCTGTCGAGGCATTGGCCCAGTTTGCCGCGAGCGATGCGCACGCCGAAGCGCTCTGGAGTCGCTTGTCCCCCGAGCGTGAGCCGGAAGAAGCGATTCGCGTGACCGCCTGGCGTGGGGCGATGCGTGTAATCGCGACCCGGCCGGTGAGCGAAATCGAAAGCTGGCTCGATCGGCTACCGGGTGACGAAGAGACACGCAGGCAGTATGCCATCGAGCTTCTGCAAGCCGCCGAGAAGAACCTGGATTCGAAACCCGATTCGCGCGGCGAGTTGGGCAGGATTCGCGCCCGCCTGGCTGCCGAGCGGGCCTTGTTAAAACAGTCCGAGCAGGCTATTTCGACCTACTTGACGGCGCTCGAGGACCTGCACGCGGGCAACTCGCCCGAGTTGCCGCGCGTCGCGCTCGAATTACTTCGTTATGCCTTGTTGAACGATTGCTACGACGAGCAACTCGCCGCGGCGCTTACCGACGGAAACCCCGTACTCGATGGCGCGGCGTTGTGGGAGGGGATTCGCGGGGAAATCGAGCAGCGGCTGCACCCGGACGAAGTGGACCATGCGATTTCGATGCTGGTCGCATTGAAGACCAACCCGCCCGCCTCCATGCCCGCTGACACGCAAACGGCCTTGGAACAGGTCTTGCAACGCGCCCGGCAAATCCGCGCTGAGGCGGATGCCGACCTCGTCAACGCCACCCTGCAAAAGCTGCGGGAGAATCCCGCCGACGCACAGACGCGGCAGACGCTGTTGAACCTGGGCTCGCGGGCCGTCCCCGCGGTACGCGACGCGCTGCACGCGGCTTTACAGGCCGAGCAACCCGACGCGAATCAAATCCAATGGCTGCACGATCTCTTGAAAGCACTCCTCCCGGACTGGCCCGGCTTCGTTCCCGACGCCGCGCCCGAGGACAAGCTGAAAGCGCTCGAAGAGTAGAAGATTGGTGTTGGGCAATGCTCACACCCTGCGCTGAAATCGGCCGTTTTCAGTGCGGAGCCGGGCCGTCCCCGGCCCGGAAATCCGGCGTGTGGACACGCCGGCTCTGCCCCTTGAGTGCGTGCTTACCACCAGTGCTGTTTGCCGGCCTCGATGGTGAAGATACGTTCGAGTCGGCGGGAGTCCTCTTCCACCAACCAGTAGAGCCGCCCGGCGGGAACGGAGTCGAACGAGACCGGCTCGTCACCCGCGACTTGCTTGCCGAGCGAATCCCACTCGCCGTCGCCCCAGACGAACAGCTCATAGGTCTTGCCGGGCTCGACCACGAACATCGGTTTGGTGATCTGCATGTCGGCGTCGGGCACCTCCGGCTTGATGACGGTCAGCTCGATAGTGAGCGTGTTGTCGCCGTCGCCGGTGAGTGCTCGGACGTTGCCGTCGCGCGTTAGGATGAGTGGTGGGCCGGCCGGCACGACCTGCTCGTCGACGTAATACGCCGGGAGACAGGCGATGTGGCGACCCATTTTAGTGAAAGTGGCCCGGTCGCCGTCGAGCTCGCCCCAGTGGATTGGACGCCATTTGCCGGCGTTGAAAACGCAGACGTACGCGAAGCGTGTCCCCGCGGGTTTCTCGCCTTCCAGGCGGATGGTGACGTCGGTGGTCTCTATGTACTGGTCGGTGGCGTCCTTGTAGTTCTTGCTGTTGAGATAGCGCGGGAGCTTCGCGCCTTTGCCCGCGCGGCAGGCCAGACTGTCGCGCTGAATCGCGAAGGTTTTGCGATAGACCTTGGCGGCCCGGCTCAAGAGTCTGGCCTTGCCGCGGCCTTGTGCGTCGAGGATCACCTCCCAGGCGTGGTTGTTGTCGCGGTCGGCCCACCAGGGAGTGAAATCAACCACCGCCGGGATCGCGTTGGACCGCATGGCGTACATCATCATGTTGCTGATGTCCCCGCAGCGGCCGTTGCGTCGCCGGTTCATCTCCTCGAAGCTCTGGTCGGTCGGGTGCAGGTAGTAGAGTTCGTTGAAGGGCACCCATCGGTGCACGTCCTTCCGGACCAGTTCGGCCGCCTCGTAAACGTCGGTCGGGTCGTTCATCTTCTCGGGCAGGTCGGCGTAGCGCGCCAGGCAGGTGGGACGAAACGAGTTGATCGGCTCGTTATCGCCGCGGTATCCGAGGATGTACTCGCGGAATGCTTCGAAAGTGAGGTCCTTCGCCCAGGGATTCTCGCGCCAAGCCTGGAACGCCAGATCGATGTTCTCGATCAGGTATTCGGCGGTGATGACCTCCAGGTCCGCGTCGAAGCGTTTGCTGTCGTAGTCGAGTTCGCCGTGCTTTTTCTCGAGCACGTCGAGGGCGGCCTGGGCTTCCTTGAAGTTGGGATAATCGAGCGCGTCGAACTCGATCTCGTTTCCGTCCTTGTCGTAGAAGGCGGTGAGGATGTAGCCGTGGCCGTCCATGTTTCCGA
Source organism: Phycisphaerae bacterium (assembly GCA_030612705.1). Taxonomy (GTDB): domain Bacteria; phylum Planctomycetota; class Phycisphaerae; order UBA1845; family Fen-1342; genus JALSRY01. The sequence continues at coordinate 38,835 of JAUWNI010000014.1, forward strand.
TCAGAAACCGCGCGGCTTCGAGCTTCTGCTCGTTGCCCTGTTGTTGATAGTGCTTCAGCACTTTCTCCAGCTCGACGCGGTTGTCGCCGGCTTGGTCAAGGGCCATCTCGACATCGGCCGGCCAGGTGGCGCAACCGGCGGCCGGGAGCATGAGGGACAACGGCAAGACGATGCGAAGAAGGCAGCGCGAGAACATATCCAACTCCTTGAGCCTGTCAGGTTCGGGTGCTTGTGCAAGAATTCGAGATTATACGCTTTCGACGAAGCGATGCACCAGCGCTTCGTGCCGCTCGGTCGATTCGACTACGGGCGGCATGTTCAATCCCAAAGCTTGCGTGGGTAGTCGCCGCGGCTGACCAGCTTGCCGATCATTTCCACGACGCGCGGCTTGTCCTCCTGGTGTGTGACGCCGCACCAGCGGTCGGTGGTTGGCAACACCTTGACGCGGGCTCGACCGGCACGCATCAGCTCTTGAATACCGGTCGGCAGGTGGAACTCGGCGGTCTCCGACGCGGCGTTTTGCCGCAGGAAGTGTTTGAATCGCGCGCCCAGCTCGTCGAAGAGGACCGGCTGGAAGCCCCAGGTGTTCATGGAGACCTGGTCGTCGCCGCTGATGATTTGGGTGTTGCCGGCCCCGTCGGTATAGCGGCCGTCGGAGCCGTGGCGTTCGATACCCACGATCTCGACGATGCTTTCCAGGTATCCGTCCGCGTTGCGGCGGCAACACCCGCGGTTGACCGTCCCCACCTCCGACAGCGTGTCGCGCAGGGCGAATCCGACCATCGCGTAGGTTGGCACGTCGTGAGTGTCTTCCTCTTGGAGAAACCTGCCGAGGGCGGCGATTGAATTGGCGCCGTAGAAATCGTCGGCGTTGATAACGCCGAACGGTTCGCGGACCTCGTCACGAGTCGCCAGGACGGCGTGTCCGGTGCCCCAGGGTTTGGAGCGGCTGGGTGGGACGGTGAACCCGGCGGGCAGTGCGTCGAGCCGTTGAAAGGCATAGGCGACCGGGACGTGCATTTCATAACGTCGGCCGATCGTTTCCTTGAACGCGGCTTCCATGTCGGATCGGATGACGAAGACGGCCTTGGCGAAACCGGCGCGGATGGCGTCGTATATCGAATAGTCCATGATGGTTTCGCCGCCGGGGCCGACCGGTTCCAACTGTTTCAAGCCGCCGTAACGGCTGCCCAGGCCGGCGGCGAGGATGACGAGGGTTGGTTTCATCGCGTTGTTTGCTCCAGTAGTTGCGGGCGTTGAGTCCGGTTTCGATCGTTCCTAAGCATAGCAGGGATTCTAACGGTATCATGCTCGATACAGCTATGTACACTACAAACGGCTGATTTCTTTGCGTAAACGGTGTGACAGTGCGGCTCGCGAGTAGTTCTCGTTACGTGGGTGGCCCGTCGCTTTTAGCGGCGGGGGACACGAATGGACGGTCGATTCGTGTCCCCCACGGCTAAAGCCATGGGCCACCCGACATGCCGCCCCGGCTTCCAGGGCCGGAGTAACCGCGTTACTTGACGATTCGCGGCGGGGTCATTGACAATGGCCGCTTGCGGGAATGGGGCCGATCCGCGACCGAGGGTTTGAGATGAAGTTCGATACGATTATCCGAGGGGGGCGCCTTGTTACCGCGACCGAGACGGTGCGCGCCGATCTTGGGATTCGAGGCGAGAAGATCGTTGCCATCGGCAATCAACTGGCCGGGACGCGGCACGACGCGGCGCGTGTGATCAACGCCCGGGGTCGTTACGTGATCCCCGGAGGCGTCGACGTACACGTGCACCTGGCGCTGCCGTTTTGCGGGACCGTGTCGGCGGATGATTACGACTCCGGGACGCGGGCGGCGGCTTGCGGCGGTGTCACCACGCTGATCGATTTCGCGACGCCTTATGGGAAAGAGACGCTGCCGCGAGCGTTGGAGAATTGGCGGGCCCGGGCCGAGGGCAAGTCCTGCGTCGATTATTCGTTTCATATGTGCATTACGAATTGGCAACGCCAGAAGAAGGATGTTCAGCGGATCATCGATCAGGGGGTTCCGACGTTCAAACAGTTCATGATCTACGCCAAGCAGGGTTGGCAGTCGGATGACGCGGACATGTATAGCGCTTTGGAAACACTGCGCGATCTGGGCGGGATGCTTTGCGTTCACGCCGAGTCGAGCCGGGTGCTTGACCTGCTGATCGAGCGGCACCACAGCCGCGCCGAGATGAAGAAACACGGGGCGTACCTGCACACGCTGACACGGCCGAATTTCGTCGAGGTCGAGGCGATCGAGCGGGCCATCCGCTGGGCCAAGGCGACCGGCGGGCGGCTGTTCATCGTGCACATGAGCACCGGCGAAGGGGCGGATCTGGTGAAACGCGCGCGGGAAGAGGGTGTCAACGTGCTGGCGGAAACGTGTGCCCAGTACCTCGCCCTCGATGACAGCGTCTTCGCCGGGAAGGACGGGCATCTCTACGCGACCTGTCCGCAATTGAAGAAACCCCGCGATCAGAAGCGACTGTGGGAGGGGCTGAAGCGCGGCGAGGTGTGCTCGGTCTCAACCGATACGTGTACGTTCACCCGCAAGCAGAAGGCGATGTGGAAGGGCGACTGGACCAGGATTCCGATGGGCATGCCGGGGTTGGAAACGCTGCTGCCGATCGTCTACACGCGGGGCGTGCTCGGGCGGCGGCTGACGGTGAACGAGTTCGTGGACAAGTGCTGCACCGCGCCGGCCAAAATCATGGGTCTGTATCCGCGCAAAGGCGCGCTGCGGATCGGCAGCGACGCTGACGTGACAATCATCCATCCGACTAACAAGCGCAAGGTCGATTGGCGGAAGATGCAGACGAACTGCGACTGGAGCCCGTTCCATGGTTGGGAATTGGCCGGCTTCGCGGAACATACCTTCTGTCGCGGAAGGCAGGTGGTCGAGGACTACAAGTTCGTGGGTCGCAACGGACATGGCAAGTTCATCCCGCGGTCGAACCCCGGGCGGCCATAGGGCCGACGGTTGAGATGAGGTTAGCGTGACAGGTGAGAATGGGATTCTGACGCTACAGGGTGCGATTCAGGAGGCGGGTCGGTGTCTGCTCTGTTACGACGCGCCGTGCAACGCCGGCTGCGGAGCGGACACGGATCCCGCCGCGTTTATCCTGAAGTTGCGACTGGGGGACATTCGTGGCGCCGTGCGAACATTGCGGCAGAACAACATCCTGGCCGCGACGTGCGCCCAAGTCTGCCCGACGTATCGCCTGTGCGTGGAAGGTTGTTCGCGGTCGGGCATCGACGAGCCGATCCGGATCGCCGAGTTGCAAGCCTTCCTGGCGGACTACGAACGCCGCGAGGGAATGCAGGTGCTGCGCGCTCCGGCCCCCGGCGACCGCAAAGTAGCGATCGTCGGTTCCGGTCCGGCTGGGCTTTCCGCCGCCGCCGGCTTGGCGATGAAGGGCTATGCCGTTGTCGTATTCGAGAAAATGCCCGAGCCCGGCGGCTTGCCGCGCTACGGCATTCCCGATCACCGCCTCTCGCAAGACCTGCTGAACTACGAGATCGGGCTGATCGAAAAGTTGGGCGTGCAATTCGAATGCCGCCAGTCGATCGGGTCGGCGGACGCATTGGAAGCCCTGCTCGCCGACGGCTACGACGCGGTTTTCCTTGCCGCGGGCGCTGACGAACCATACCGCCTGAATATCCCGGGCAAAAACCTGGACGGCGTTCATCTCTGGGACACATTTCTTTCGCGGAGCAAGAGCGACCGGGGCAGACGCAAGCTCGGGAAAACCGTCAAGGGCAAGCGCGTCGTGGTCGTGGGCGGCGGCTCGGTTGCGATGAACTGCGCCGTCACGGCCAAGCGTCTGGGCGCCGCGCGAGTCTACGCCGTCTCGCTGGAAGCGCCGGAAGAACTGCCCGCCGACGTTGACGAGAAAGCCCTGGCATTCAACGAGGGCGTCCGGTTCAAGCCCAATTGCCGCCTGACCCGGTTCGTCGGCGAAGACGGACGGATCAAAGCCGTGCGCGGCGTGGAAATCCGTTGGAAGAAGCCGGGCCGTTTTGTCCCCGACAACGCCGAGGATATCACCGGATCGACGTTCGTGTTGCCGACTGATGTCGTAGTGCAGGCGATCGGCGCCGGGTTGTCGGAGGGCTTGCGGGCCTTGCTGACCAAGCTCAAATGCGACAAGAGCGGCCGTCCCAAAACCAACGCCGAGACCATGCGAACCTCGCACAAGCGCATCTTCGCCGGCGGAGATCTGGCCGGGGCGGCCAAGACCGTCGCGTCCTCCGTGCTCGACGGCAAGAAAGCGGCTCAAGCCATCGCGGCGGCGTTCCCGCTGAGCAAACCGGTCAGCGCGCCGACGCGCGCGCGGCCCAGTTTGGAGATCGAGTTCCGCGGCTTGCGGTTCCGTAATCCGTTCTGCCTGTCGTCGTCGCCGGTGAGTAATACGGCGGAGATGATTGCCCGGGCGTTTGACGCCGGCTGGGGCGGGGCCGTTTTCAAGACGCTGAATCTCGAACGGGATTACCAGGTGGTCGATCCGACGCCGCGGCTCAACGCACTGCATCACGGCGATCAGCGTTTCGTGGGTTTGCAGAACATCGAGATGATCAGCGAGCGGCCGTACAAGCAGAATCTCAAGGACATCGCTTGGCTGAAGAAACACTATCCTGATCGCCCGCTGATTGTCAGCATCATGGGCTACTCCGACAAAGGTTGGGCCGAGTTGGCACGCGGCGCCGCTGACGCCGGCGCCGACATGCTCGAGCTGAACTTCTCGTGCCCGCAGATGGCGGTCGAGGGCGCCGGGCACAAGATCGGCCAAGCGCACGACCTGCTTGAACGCTACACGCGCGTAGTCAAGGAAAGCGTTTCCATACCGGTGATGGCGAAAATGACGCCGAATATCACGGATATGGTCCCGCCGGCGCTGGCGGCCAAGCGCGGCGGGGCCGACGCGATCTCCGCGATCAACACGCTGCGGGCGATTACCGAGGTGGATCTGGATACGTTCGCCCCGCTGCCGATGATCCAAGGCCGCGGGTCGATCAGCGGATACTCGGGTCCGGCGGTCAAGCCGATCGCGCTGCGCTTCGTGGCGGAACTGGCCCAGAGCAAGGAACTCGGCCTGCCGGTCTCCGGGCTCGGCGGAATGGAGACCTGGCAGGACGCCGTCATGTTTCTTCTGATGGGCGCCTCGAATCTACAAGCCACCACGGCCGTGATGCGCTACGGATATCGCATTATCGAATGTCTGTGCGGCGGGCTCGAAGACTACCTGGAGTCGAAGGGTTTCGAGTCGGTCACCGAATTGATCGGGCGCGGCTTGGAGTTCACGGTCGACCCATCCGAGCACCATCAGACCAGGCACGTGATCTCGAAGGTGGATCCCGACAAATGCATCGGCTGCGGTTTGTGTCACATTGTGTGCCACGACGGCGCCAACCAGGCGATGCAATTCGACTGCGAAAGTCGCAAGGCCGAGGTCGACCGCGACCGCTGCGTCGGTTGCCTGCTGTGCAAGCACGTCTGCCCGGTTTGGGATTGCATTACCACCGAGGAAACCGATACCCCGGTGGTTGGCGGCATGCACGAGACGGCGCTGGAGTTTGTCAAGACCGATCCACAAATCTGAGAGGTAAGCGGGACCGTCATTGGCTTGCCGAGCGGCGTGTGACGTGTTTCAATGCGCTCCGTCCACTTAAAGGAGGCATTGTTCAATGACCATCCGCAGTCTTCGAATCGAATCGTGTTGTGTCGTCGTCGCCGGCGTTTCTCTACTGCTGGTCGGTTGTGGCGGAGGTGAGTTTGGGAGTGAGCTTGCCGTGCGGCCCAGCCCGCGGGCGCTGAGCCGAGGTGATGGTGCGACACTCCATTTGCCGCGGGAAGAGCCGTTTTCGATCGCGCTGGCGCCGACGCGCGAGACGCCGGGGCTTGGCGGGACTGCCGAGGCGGACGCGCGTGCGTCGAAGGCCGGCAGCGCGGACGCCGCCGCCCGGGTGGACAACGGCGGGAGTGCGCTGGCCGGGTTTCAGCTCGGTCACTCGTTGAAGAACGATTCGGATCGGCTGGCGAACCTGCACGTGCATTTGCGCTGCGAGTATGAGACGGAGGCGGAGGCGGCGCCGCCAGGGCCGCTGCCGGACGCGAAGGTCGGACTGAATCTCTACGTACGCGACGGTCGCAATCAGCTGTTGCGGAGTTTTACTCTGGCGCAACATTCGACCGAGGAAGGCGCGGCGTCGAGCAAGGATCGCAAGGATATTGATTTCACGTTCCCGCTCGGGGCGCGCGAATGGGTCAACATTTTCCTGACCGGCAGCGTGGAGATCGAGACGCCGGAGGGACACACGGCGCGTGGGTCGATCAAGCTGCTCAAGCTGGAAATGGAAATCACGACGGAAATGGCGCCGCCCGTTCAAAAGGCAGCCGATGAGCAAGGATAAGGCGGAAGCCGCGAGCCGCGTCGAAGCGCTGCGTGCTGAAATCCGCCGACACGACCGGCTCTACCACACCGAAGCCAAACCTGTAATCTCCGACCGGCAGTACGACCGGTTGATGGATGAGCTGCGCGCGCTCGAATCGCAACATCCGGAGCTGGTCACGCCCGATTCGCCGACGCAGCGCGTGGGCGAGCGACCGCTCGAGGGCTTCGAGCACGTCCGTCACGCGGTGCCGATGCTGTCGATCGATAACACGTATTCGCCGGAAGAGCTGCGCGATTTTGACGGGCGAGTGCGGCGGGGCCTCGGTGACGAGTCGTACGATTATATTGTCGATCCGAAGATCGACGGCGTCGCGGTCTCGCTGCGCTACGAAGCCGGGCGGTTGGTGCTTGGGGCGACACGCGGCGACGGGCGAACAGGTGACGACATTACGCAAAACCTGCGAACGATCCGCAGCGTGCCGCTACGTCTGGATGGCGACGATTGGCCGGACGTGCTGGAAGTCCGCGGCGAGGTCTTCTGGCCGCGGCACGACTTTGATGAAACCAACCGGCAACGCGAGGCGGCCGGAGAGGAACCGTTCAAAAACCCGCGCAACGCCACCGCCGGCACGCTCAAGCAGCTCGATTCGAGCATCGTCGCGAAGCGCGGGTTAACGTGCCAGGCGCACGGCTACGGCGTGATCGAGCCGTTTCCGGCGAGAGTGGCGTTGCACGAGGAACTATTCGCGCGGCTGCGAGGTTGGGGGATTCCAACCAGCCCGTACATGCGGCGTTGCGCGGACATCGAGGAGGCTATCGCGTTCGTCGAGGAGTGGGAGCAGCGGCGGCGCGACATCGATTACGAAACCGACGGGCTGGTCGTCAAAGTCAATCAACTTGCATTGCGTGAAACGCTCGGCGCGACGAGCAAGGCCCCGCGCTGGTGTATCGCGTTCAAGTACGCCGCCGAGCAGGCCGAAAGCCGCTTGCTTTCCGTCGATTTTCAGGTGGGTAAGCTCGGAACGATCACGCCGGTGGCGAACCTGGAGCCGGTCGAGTTGGCGGGCACGACGGTCAAACGAGCAACGCTGCACAATTTCGACCAGGTGCGGCGTCTGGGTCTTCATGCCGCTGACGTTCTGACGGTCGAGAAGGCGGGCGAGATCATTCCGCGGGTGGTCGCCGTCGATGTGAGCAAGCGAAAGTCAGGCGCGAAGCCCGTCGAGCCGCCTGGAACATGCCCGAAATGTGGCGGAGATGTGGTGCAGGACGAGGGCGGGGTGTATCTGCGCTGCATCAACCCGGCGTGCCCGGCACAGTTCGTCGAGCGGCTGAAGTTCTTCTGCGGCCGCAATCAGATGGACATCGAGGGAGCCGGGGCGAAGCTGGTCGAAAGCCTCTTTCGCGGTAAGTTGGTCGAGCGGTACGCGGACCTGTATCGGTTACAAGAACGGCGCGACGAATTGATTGGGCTCGAGCGGATGGGCGCCAAGAGCGTCGACAACCTGCTCGCGGGCATCGAGGCCAGCAAGCAACAGCCGCTGGCGCGTCTGCTGGCGGCGCTTAATATCCGACACGTTGGCGCCAATACCGCTGAACTGCTCGCCGAGCATTTCGGCGCGATGAGTGCATTACTTGATGCGGATATGGGAGCATTGCGGGAAGTCGAAGGCATTGGTCCCGAAGTCGCCGCCTCGTTGCGGGCCTGGCTCGACAGCGACGCGGGCCGGCAGACGATCGTTGAACTGAAGACGGTCGGCGTGAACATGACACAGCCGAAGCGGGCGGCGGCGCGGCGGTCGGCGGCGCTGGAGGGCAAGACGGTCGTCGTGACCGGAACGCTGGAGAAGTACTCGCGGAAAGAGATCGAGGATTTGATCAAGCGGCTCGGCGGCAAGGTGACCGGCGGCGTGAGCAAGAAAACCGACTACGTCGTCGCCGGTGATAACGCCGGCGGCAAGCTGGACAAAGCGAAGCAGTTCGGCGTGCCGGTGCTGAACGAGGTGGAATTCGAGCAGATGATTAAACGCTAACGGTCGCGGCCCTGATCGGGAACGCATGAACCAGCGCTCTATTACCACATCATAGTGCGGGTTGTAGCGTTGGGTCTCCGTGCCCGACGTAGCAAACGAACGACCTTCGAAGACCTACGTCGGGCACAGAGACCCGACGCTACCCGTCAAACAACGCGTAACGGAACACTACAAGAATTGGGCGGTCGAGGACTTTTTACGGCGGGCTGTCAGCCCGTTTCGTGCTCGTCTTGTAATGACGAATCCCCATCGCGGTGTAGCGACAGAGCACCTCGTGTGGGCGAACGTTGAGTTCGCGGCCAAGCTCGGTTTCCGTCAACGCCTCACCCAGCAGGATCACTTCGTCACCCGCGCGATCGGACGGGGCAACACTGATGCAGGTCGTGTTCATGCCAACCTCGAGGATGCGCTGTACGCGGCCGTTGATGATCACCGGACCGGGCGGAACGTGGTTGCTGTAGCCGCCGAGCATGATGCCCATGCGGCCATGTTCGAACCCGCGATAGCCGACCGGGCCGCTCGTCTCACGGACGGCGACTAGCCGCCCGGTCACGCGCACCGCCCCACGGTACAACGCCAACCCCGGCCGCACCGCGTCCAGCCAGGCTTCCGGACAATCCAGCAGCGACGTGGCGGCGACGTGCAAGCGGAGCGAGCGACCCTTGACGAGCGAACGCAACTTGCCGGCCGCCGACACGTCGTTGCCGTGCGTATACACCTCGCTAACCTCATAGTGTGAGAGTAGATCATCGAGTTGTTCCGGCTTGCAGCCTAGCCACTGCATACCCGCATCGACGTTGATCGCGACCGGCAGGCCGGCGAATTTCTCAGCCTGCCGCCGTTCGGTGACGGTTGGGCGCAACTGCAATTCGCGGTACTCGGCCGGCTCACCGTCGGGGGATCCCATTACCAACCCGGGTCGGTTCACCTCGCGAGCTTCATCGATCGTGAAGTAGGCGAACTCGTCGGCGACCGAAGCAAGTGCGTCGGTAACTTGCACCGCGCCCAGCCCGTAAGCGTCGGCCTTGACGACGGCGATCAGGGCAACGCCCGTTTTGGCGCGGATTGCCTCCGCCGACGCTCGAACCCGATCGAGATCGATTGTTACGTCAATATCTTCTGAACGCATGTTGCCCCTGCTGATCGCGAACCTCCCTGTCCACTCGATCTCAGTATATCGAAGCACGGAGGGCCGACAAACACAACTTTCGCTCGAAGAGCCCAAGAAGAGCCGCCGACTTCAGTCCGCGCGGTCCTTCGGGAAGGGTAAATTCTTCTCCCCGAGGCGTTTTTCTCCCTTTATGCCCGTAAGCGGGTATAATCGCAGAGCGAGTCGAGTATGAATATATTGCTAC
>JAUWNI010000120.1 GCA_030612705.1 Phycisphaerae bacterium
AAAACCTTCGATACTTGGCACTTCATAGTCCTTAGCTCCTTCGAAATAGATGGCTTCCAGATCGCATGAACCTGTAAAAGCACTCTAATTGTTCCCTCACGCCAACCGCTGTCAAGCGGCAGGCGGATCGGCCGCCGCACCGGGAGGAGCATCACGAAAGTGAGCGGCGCCGCGGGGAGTAATTTACCCTTTTCGAAGGACCGGGCGGACTGAAGTCCGCGGCTCCTCAGGTTGAACCCATCAAAGCAACACTGACACAGCACTAGGTATCCCTAATGAGCACCATGTGATGACGCCAAATCCGATTCAGGACGAGAGCCGGAAAAGCTATGAGCTGCCGCGCACGCTTGCGTGGAGCGGCGGGGTCGACGGGACGTTGGCGCTGCTCGATCAGACACTCCTGCCCCATCGCGTGAAAAATCGCGTTTGCTCGACGGCGGAGGATGTGTGGAACGCGATTCGAGAACTGTGCGTGCGGGGGGCGCCGGCGATCGGAGTGGCGGCGGCGTACGGCTTGTGTCTGGGAACACGCCCGTTTCGACGGCAGAGCCGCGATGATTTCCTCGCGAAGACGCGCGAAATTTGCGCGTATCTCGAATCTTCCCGTCCGACGGCCGTCAACCTCGCCTGGGCGCTCGGCCGGGTGAGCAAGGCCGCTCAGAGCCATCCGTCCGCGTCGGTCGGCGAGATTTGGGACGCCATGCTGGCTGAAGCGCATGAACTGGCGCGCGAGGATATGGAGACATGTCGGCGGATCGGCGAGGTCGGCGCGCACCTGATTCCGGAAGACGGGGGCGTACTGACGCATTGCAACGCGGGCGCGCTGGCAACCGTGGCGTACGGTACGGCGCTGTCACTAATGTACATAGCGCGCGAGCAAGGTCGCAAGTTCCGGGTCTATGCGGACGAGACCCGGCCGCTCTTACAGGGTGCCCGGCTGACCGCGTTCGAGCTGTCGGCGGCGGGCATCGACGTGACCGTGTTGTGCGACGGGGCGGCGGCGAGCCTGATGAGCAGCGGCAAGGTCCAGTTGGTGGTCGTCGGGGCCGATCGGATCGCGTCCAACGGTGATACGGCCAATAAAATTGGGACTTTGGGCTTAGCACTGTCGGCGAAATATCACGATATACCTTTCTACGTTGCCGCTCCGCGGAGCACGTTTGATCTGAGCCTGCCGGACGGGGGCGCGATTCCGATTGAAGAGCGGCCCGAGGCGGAGGTTCGCGGCGGGTTCGGCGTGGATGTCGTTGCTCCGGGCGTGCGTTGTTTCAATCCGGCGTTTGACGTGACGCCGGTCGAATTGATTACCGGCATCGTGACGGAAGTCGTGTTGTTGGAACCGGTTACGGCGAAAAATATTAAGCAGATTTTTGAACGCGGGGCTTGAAAAGGGACGTAAGGGATTTACACTCCCCGCGGTCAATACGGCGCGGTTAGATCTAAGCGGACCCGTTCAGGGATCGCTTGCATCCACGGATTGTGAGCCGGCCGTTCGTACGACATCTGGGGTGACCGGTGTGTAGCCGATCAGATGTACCAACCCCGATATTTGGGTCAGAGTAGAGTTTCAGAAGGAGGCTCACAATGCTCAAGAGGTATTGGTGGAAGAGCGCGGCGCTGTTGACGGCAGGCACCGTGTTCGGTTTGGGCATAGGCGGCGGCTGCCTTTCGGCGGTAGTGCAGCGTGCTCTCGTCGCTGTCCTGTTTGACTAATCCCTGATTCGCGCGCGTCTTGCGCCACTGAACACATGTTGGAGTAAAAAAGGATGAAACTCAAGGTTAAGATGGCTTTGCTCGGTCTGGGCGCTTCAATTTTCGCTTTTCCATTCCTCTTGGAATCGGAAGCCTGCGCTCGCTTCTGGGGCGATTTCCTTGGCGATGCGCTTTTCCTGAGTATGGTCGACTAATTACCCGTCGAAGGACGGCTCGCGCGCCGCTGGACCCTCTCGGCGATGGCGGCTCAGAACCGGCGAGCGGATTTGAGGAGAATTCAATGACTAAGAAATCGACTTGGCTGAAGCTGAGCGCGATGTTGATGGGTGGGGGCGTGCTGTTGGGTAACGGCTGTTTGGGTGATTTCTGGGACGGCTTCTGGAACACCGGTTGGCCGACCGACAATCAATGGCTCAACATTGCGATTGACATCATCAAGGAAGATATCTTCATGTAAACCTGCCGACAGGCGCGGGTGTGTCCGCGCGGCTCGCGGTGTCAAAGCCGGGACCGAGTGGGCACCAGCGTGTGCCGTCACGTTTAAGGACAGTTGGAACAAAGACTTATGTGTGCGCCCCAGGCGATCGGCTTATCCGTCTGAGTAGGCGAACAACGGAGAATCACAAATGTCAAAACACAAAGTCATTTTGCTGCTGCTCCTATCGAGTGGCTATATCATGTCGCTGGGTTGCAGCCTTTTCGGCCCCCTGCGGGTGCCTATCAGTCTCGGTAGCTAGACGGCTAACATAACCAAGCGGGATCGAAAGACCCTGTTGCAGAAATCCAAGGGGTGCGCGCGGATACTTTGGTCGCGCCCCTTTTTTTGCGCGCCGGCCTCGTTGACCCCCTTGATGGGGCACCTGGGTAGGTGATATAGTTGCGATGCTCACGAAGGTGAATTGTGTAGATTTCAAACGGGAGTTCCCTGAATGTCGAGTGCGAGACGGAAACTTATTAAGCTCTTTGCGGTCTGTAGCGTGGGGACGTTGCTTCAAGCCGGGTTTGTCACCAGTAACTGCACGCAGTTCTATGGTCAGGCGCTTCTGAGATCTTTCGATCCCTGTACGGTCTTCAACTGCACCGGGGGAACGTTTTTCAACCTTTGCGAGCCGGTCCCACTATTCTATACGTGTCCGAATATGGCGAGTGCGGCCGGGCCGTAGTTCGATCCGGCCTAGATAGAGGTTCCCATGTACCGTGTTCGTAGAATGTTTGTAACGCTGGCGACAACGCTGGCATTTGGTGGAAGCGTTTTCCAAATCGGCGGCTGCGATGTGCTCGGTACCGCCGTCAGCGCGATTTCGACTATTAATCCGTGCGGGACGCTTCTGGTGTGCGATCCACGAGAATATACGTTCGTTACCTCGGGCATCGACGGTCCGGGGGCCCGACCGTATGACGATCCATTCTGTGTGTACCCCCCGTTCTGCAGCGCCTCGGTGGATCCGATTTTCGGTGGTCTCAACCCGCTAATTCCATAATGTCGGCCGCGGTGTAGTGATCTGTCTGCCATCGATTGATGGGCTGGCGTGCCACTGCTCTCGAGCAGTGCTATGCATCGCTGGAAGCACGGACAAGCAAACTGCCGCTTGTCCGTGGCACCCGGCGAGACGCCGACGCTACCCGTCAAATGATGCGTGACAAAGCAGTATTGCGGCTGGGCTTGACGAGCCAGGTGGGGGCATCCGCGAAAATCGCGAAGGGTGTGCAATCGCGATAAGTGCTCCCGTTCTCCATCCGGATTGGTATCCACGACACAAGTTCTGATGTATAAGTTTTGCTAGGGAGTCGGACGTGGTCCCGTCGGATGGCGCCGACGGTTGCTCCCGCGCACACTTGGGCCTTTGCGGATACCGGTATGACAAGAAGACGGCCGCGGCGCTGCCGGGCGTTACTGGTCCTGTTTGCCGTAACGTTGCCGATCCCCGTACTCCCGGCCCAGCGAGCCGACGCCGATCAAACCAAATTCGCTGCCGCAACTCTCCCTGAAAGTAATGAGGCCTTGCTGCTGTCCAGCCGGATCGAGGATGCGATCCAGGCGGGTGACTATCGCCTGGCGGTCGAGCTGATCGACCGGCTGATGGACCTGTCGGCCGGTCTGGTCGCGGCACCGGCCAGCCGAACGTATTACCCGGTTTGGCGTCAGGCATTCCGGCTTTTGGCGCGGCTACCTCCGGCCGGGGTCGAACTCTACCGTCAACTTTATGACGCCGAGGTTGCCGCCCGGTTTCAGAAAGCCGCGTCCGAGGCGGATGTCGGCGTTCTCCGCGAGTTGTTTCACGGGTATCGGCTGAGTACGTCTTGGCCGGCGATCGGCGTCGAGCTGGCCGCCCATCTGCTTGATCAGGGGGCGTACGGGGAGGCGATCGAGGTGCTGCGCGAGATGACGTCCGCCGACCGGTTACAAACCGGTTCCACGGTGGGGATCGCGCCGGAATACCGGGCACAACTGGTCGTGGCGCTGGCGAGTGCCGGAGCGATTCGGCCCGCGCGGCGTCTGCTGGCTGAGTTGCAATCGGACGCCGAACTCGGAGCGCAACCCGGCCGGCGGGAGCGATTGGAGCAATTGGAGCGTTGGTTTGCGACGCTGCGTGCCGACGGCCCGGGTTTGAGTGCCCGGGTCCGGGATGCAATTTCGCCGTGTATCGATAGGGGCGTGGTTTGGAGGCGGTCGCTGCATTTGGAGGGAGGGGCGCGGCGGGTTGATGAAGGAGACGACATCGCCGAGGCGGTGGATGTGCTCCGCCGTTTGCCGCTGCAACAGCCGGTGTTGACGGCGGGAGAGGGGGGAGCCGCCGATGGGGGATTGGTGGTTCGGATGCACGGTCGCATCTGGGTGTTTGATTCCGACACGTTGCTGCCGCGGTGGAGCGCGGCCGAGCGCGTGCCGGGGGGGTTGGCAGGCATGTCTGGTACAGTTCCGGTTGCCGGTCGCGGGGATGACGCGCGGCTGTCGTCCGAGGCGGAGTTGCTGATGTCGAATCACCTGCGGCACGTTGTGTCGGTGGGGTTCGGAAAGGTCTACGCCGTCGAGGGGTTGACGTTTTTTGACGCGAGCTTTGACGTTTTCGGCCGGCGTCCTTTCCCGGCGGGCCGCGCGGGGAGGCGACCTAATGAGTTGGTCGCCCGAGCTTTGAACAGCGGGCGAATCGAGTGGCGGACCAGGGCGAATGCGGCGGATTCGCTCTACGACGTTACGTTTCAGAATGTCCCACTCGTCGTTGGCGAAACGCTCGTCGCGCCGATTCAGCGCGGCGACGACCTCGCGCTGGTGGTGCTCGACCCGGTTGACGGCAAGCTGCTGCGTGAGGTTCCACTGGTCGGCCCGCCGACGCATTTCACCGGCACGGGCGGGCGCTGCCTGATCGTCAGCGATGCGACGACGCTGTACATTTGCACCGGCAACGGCGTCATCGCCGCTCTGGCACGCGAGGATTTGAGCTGGAAGTGGGCGACGGTTTATCCGAGCACGCTGTCGGAACATCTGGGCCAGTTGTGGTGGCAGCCGACCGAGACCACGGCGGAGCCGAATGTCGATCAGCCGGTGATTGCCGACGACTTGCTGATCGTTGCCCCGGTTGATTCGACCGAGATGTTCGCGCTCGACCGTTTCGACGGGCGTGAGCGCTGGCGGATGTCGCGGCGGGAATGGCCGTATCTAATCGGGGCGTTGCGGAGCGGGGGGGAATATAACAGCGGATCAGCCGTGGAGCGGACCAGTGGCACTCAGTTGGTCGTCGGTGGTCGGTGCGTGGCGTGTCTCGATCTGAATGATCCCGCCGGCCGAGAGCCGCGGTGGAAGTCCGTTCCGCTTCAGATCACCGGGCGGGCGACGATTCGGGAGGGGCGGATCTTTGTGCCGACGCGCGCGGGCATCGTCGTGCTCGACGGGCGCAGTGGGAAAGTGCTCGCCGATCAGATCGTAGCGATCGATCTCCGTGCCGGCCGAACTGACCGGTTGAAAACCGTTCCCACAGCAGATGAAGCGGCCGGCGCCTCCGACGATCGTGTTGTCGCTCTGGATCGCACCGCCAATCTGTTGGTTTCCAACGATACGCTTTTCAGCGTTTCGCCGAGCCGCGTCGTTAAGTACCCGGATCTTCGTCGGGTGCGGGTTCGTTACGCCGCGCTGGCGGACGAGCAGGTCGGCGGGGATGGTGACGTGTTGGTGCGGGCATGGCTCGATGCGTTGGAGGGACGTTACGAAAAGGCGTTTACACGGCTTCAGGCGTCGGGTTTTACGGATCGACGGCCGGCGGGGGCGCCGGCCGCTACGTTTGTGGATTCGCAACTCATTGCCGCTCGGGATCAGCTTTTAACGTACGTGTTTCTCGGGTTGGCGCGGGATGCGTCGGCGGGCGAGGATCGGCTGGGTTGGTTGCAGCGAGCTTCGGCGTTGGCCGATTCGCCGGAGTCGGCGGCCCGGCTGGCGATCACGATCGGGCGGGCGCTGGAGGGGAGCGGCCAATGGGCGGCGGCACTGCGACACTATGGCGATCTGCTGTATCAGCCTGATGTCTGCCAGGTGGCGGATCGTTCGGACGCCGGTCGTCGCCTCGCGGGTTGGTTACACGCGGCCGAGCGGATCATCGACGCATACGCCCGATCGCCGGCGGGTTTCGCGGAAGAGTTGGTCGGCCAGGCATTGTCCGGCGACGATCGGCGAGCGATTAACTTGCAACGTTTGCGAGTGGCATTGATGAACGAACCACAGCGTGAGCGAGTCGATCAATTGCTGAGTCTGCAAAAGCTCGCGCCGGAGTTGAAAGTGCGGTACTTGCCGAAGGGCGATCTCGAAACGTTACCGGTTGAGATGCGTCGACGTGTGCAACTGGAGCGCTGGGATACACACGTATCGTTGGGAGATCTGGAGCGGGCGCGAGCGGACCGGGAGGTTTGGGAGGAGAAATTCGCGAATTCACCGGCGCCCGATGCGACGAAAACGTTATTAGTTCATTTCGAACCGCTTAGCGTAGAAGATGAACGCGATCGCGCGCGGGCCATCGACCTGGCGTCGCGCAAACTCGCACAGGTCGGCGGGCAGCCGTTTACGCGGCACGTCGCGCGCCAATGGAAAATCGAACGGGCGGAGCTGCTTCTCGATCCTCGCCGACCACTCACCGGCGTACGCCCCTGGTTGCTGATTACGAACCTGGACCAACATCGGATAGAGCTGATCAATGCCTTCAAACACCAGCATCCACAACGGCAAACCGAGGACGGCATGCTCGCTGAGCGGGAGCGGTCGGCGGGGGCACCGGGTGTTACGCCGGCTCGGCGGTTCGAGTGGGAGGGTGGACAGCGCGGCACTTGGCCGGTCGTCACGCATCAGCAACTCGCCGCCATCCCGGTTCGCGGCGGGCTGATCTGTGTCGGGCTGGGACCGGAGCGTTACGCCGGCCGGCGACAGTGGGAGTACGCGGTTCCGGAGTGGGGCGCGGTGCCGGCGGGTTTCGCGGACCGCTCGGTTGCCGGGCCGCGGGGCGTGTTTTTCTGTCCGCGCCGCGATCGTGTCGTTCTGGTGGGGTGGTTTGACGGGCAACTCCGGTGGCAGCGCGACCTGCCCGGCGTGACAATCGAGCGGTTGTATTTGATGAAGGCGGCCGCCACGGATCGGCAGCTTGTGATTGTTGGCGACAATCAGCGGATATGGGTAACCGATGCCGCCTATGGCCGGAATCTCCGATGTATTGAGACCGGGATCGCCACTCCGCGCCGGGTCGACGTCGTTGGTGAGACGATCGTGGTTTGGGGTTTGGACTCGGCGGCGGGGATCGGCGCTGGGACGTTTCGGCAGCTTTGGAGCAAAGCATATCCGCCGATCGTGGATACCGTTGTTGTAGTTGAGGCCGCGCGGGTTGAAGTCCGCGGCCCGGCTGGTCGCGCGCCGCCGTGGATCGCGTACCGCGCCCACGGTGAGTTGGAGTGGCATTTGCTGGATGTCGTTCGCGGGGAGCCGGTCTTTGAGGCGTCGCTGGGTGAGTTCGACGCGCTCACGGCGATCGTCGCGGATTCGGAGCGGCTCTACGTGGCGGGGCGGGTGGGTCATCCGGAAGACGAAGGGGAGCTGCGCACGGTCCGCGTCCGCGCGTTTGATCCGGCCGACGGCAAGCGGCTTTGGAGTCGCGACTTTTCCACGACAGTGGCGGTGAATCCGACGCAGCTCGCGGCGCATCCGGACATGATCCCGATTCTGCTCGCCGGCGTGGGCGGCGTCGCTTCACGGGAGGCTGATCTGCCCGCGATTCAGCTTGTGAACAAACGCGACGGTGAGTTGGGCGAGCCGCTTTCGATCAAGGCGGACTACCGCCCGGTCGTCGAGGCGACCTGCGAGATGTACATGCTCGCCACCCCTACTAGAATGATCGTGCAAGCGGGCGGGAATCTGATCGCCTACGGCAATTCTCCGCTGCGCTCCGGCCCATGAGAAAAGTGATCGAGACAACCCGCGCGGCTCGTTCGGTTCGTCGCACTATCGCGGCGATGATGCCGGTGTTGTTGGTTGTCGGGTTGTGGGGACCGCTGCACGGCGTGGCACAAGATCAGCGTACGGCCGTGCCGTCTGAACCGCCGGAGATTACGCCCGCCGTCCGGGCCGCGATCGAGCGCGGCACGCGGTATCTGACCTCGACGCAGAACCGTGACGGGAGTTGGCGGACGCACGGTGCGACCGGCGGATATCCGGTCGCAATGACTTCGCTGGCCGGTCTGGCGTTGATGGCCGGCGGCAGCACGCCCGCCCAGGGGCCTTACGCGCGCAACGTCAGCAGCGCCCTGACCTTCATTCTGAAAAGCGCCCGCCGCGACGGACTCATCGCCCAACTCGAGGAAGAAAGCCACTGCATGCATGGGCACGGCTTTGCGATGCTTTTTCTGGCGCAGTGTTACGGGATGGAGGAGGATCCGCGCCGACAGGCCGAGGTACGCCTGGTTTTGCAGCGGGCCATCGAGCTGACCGCCCGCAGTCAGAGCGCGGCCGGCGGTTGGCTCTACACGCCGGACGCCGGCGGCGACGAGGGCTCGGTCACGGTTACCCAGGTCCAGGCCCTGCGCGCCTGCCGCAATGCCGGCCTGGCCGTACCGAAGCGCGTGATCGACAATTCCATGATGTATCTGGAACGCTCGGCGAATCCCGACGGCGGGATTCGCTATCAGGTCAGCGACACCGGGCCGAGTCGACCGGCGATCACGGCGGCGGCGGTCGCGTGCTACTTCAACGCGGGGCAGTACGACAATCCCCGCGCGACGCGTGCCCTGAGTTTCATCGAGTTACACCTGGCGCCCAAGCGCGGGCAGTCGTCGCGCTATTTCGGGCATTATTTCTATGCCCATTTGTACATGTCGCAGGTCATGTACCTCGCCGGGCAGGACCGCTGGCGCGAATATTACCCCGCCATGCGACAGGTATTGATCGAGCAGCAGGATAAGAGCGCCGGGTCCTGGGACGGCGATCACGTCGGCACCACCTACGGGACCGCCGTCGCGCTGATCATCCTCCAGTTGCCGTATAAGAATTTACCGATTATGCAACGTTAAACACGTGGGAACTTCAATGAACGATGAGACCAACGAAACGAGACCATCGGCTACTCCGGGGGCGCCCGCGCGGGCTGAAGCCCACGGCTCTTCGCTGGATGACGTACAAGCCGTTGCTCGACTGCACGAAGCGTACGGCGTGATCCGCGCGGAGCTATCGAAAGTGATCGTCGGGCAGGAGGAGGTGATCGATCTGTTGCTGATCGCACTCTTTGCCCGCGGTCATGTGATTCTCGAAGGCGTGCCGGGGCTGGCGAAGACGCTGATGATTTCGAGCCTGGCGCATTGTCTCGGGCTGAAGTTTCATCGTATCCAGTTCATGCCCGACCTGATGCCGTCGGACATCACCGGCACGGAGATCATCCAGGAGGATCGCCGAACGGGCAGCCGCTCGTTTCGTTTCCTGCCGGGTCCCGTCTTTGCGAACGTTTTATTGGCCGACGAGATCAACCGCACGCCACCCAAGACGCAGGCCGCGCTGCTCGAGGCGATGCAGGAGCGTATGGTGACGGTCGGCGGGGTGCGGCACGAGCTCGAACCGCCGTTCTTCGTACTGGCGACGCAAAACCCGATCGAGCAGGAAGGGACCTACCCGTTGCCCGAGGCGCAGCAGGACCGCTTCATGTTCAAGGTCTTCGTCGAGTATCCCAGCTACGACGAGGAGTATCTGATTGCCGAGCGGACCACGACCGCCGAGCTGCCCGAATTGGGCGACGTTTTGCAGCGCGACGAGATCCTCAAGTTGCAGGAACTCGTGCGGCGGGTGCCCGCGGCGCCGAGCGTGATTCACTATGCGCTGGAACTGGTGCGGCTGACGAGACCGCGAGCGACGGTCCCGCAACCCTCGACCGATGGTGATGATAAGAGCCGCGCGTTTCAGGAGAAGAGCCGCGGGCTTGCCCCCGCGCGGCCCCAAGACAGCGCAACATCCGAGCTGATCGACCGGCTCGTCAACTACGGCGCCGGGCCGCGGGCCGTTCAGTTCCTGCTGCTGGGCGGCAAGGCCCGGGCGGTGATGCAGGGTCGCAAGCACGTTTCGATCGGGGACGTGCGGGCCATGGCGCACTCCGTCCTGCGACACCGGATTCTCACCAACTATGCGGCCGAGGCCGAGGGGTATGATCCCGACCGCATCATCGATCATCTGCTCGAAGCGTTCCCCGGTCACGAGATCGACGAGTCCACGGATGGCGGCGTCAAGAAGATACTTGAATCCTGAGATTGTCGCGCGGCTGCGCGGGCTGGAGCTGCGGGCCCGGTCGGTGACGGCCGGGTCGGTTTCCGGGATGCACCGCAGCGCCTACCACGGCTTCAGCGTCGAGTTCGCCGAGCACCGCCAGTATGTACCCGGCGACGACATCCGTTATATGGATTGGCGCATCTTCGGCCGAGCCGATCGGTTGTACATCAAGCAGTACGAGGAAGAGACGAACCTGCACTGCAACGTGTTGGTGGACGCGAGCCGTTCGATGGCGTATCCCACCGGCGGGGCGAGCAAGTACGACTATGCCGCCGCGCTCGCCGCCAGTTTGGCGTATGTGCTGATCGGTCAGCAGGATTCGGCCGGGCTGGTGACGTTCGACAGCGAAGCTCGCGAGTCGCTCCCGCCCGGCAGCGGCAAGACGCAGCTCGCCAACTTCGTGAGCATCCTCGAACAGACCGAGCCGGAGCACGGCACCGACGTCAAGATTCTGTTTCACCGGCTCGCCGAGGAGCTGCGCCGACGCTCGATGGTCATTTTGATTTCCGACCTGCTGGCGGACGTTAACGACGTCGTAAGCGGCATCGAGCACATCTGCTACGCCGGTCACGAACTGATCGTGCTGCACGTCATGGACGACCACGAGTGGAACTTTCCGCTGGTCGAGAATGTGATGTTTGAGGGGTTGGAAAACGACATCCGGCTGCTGGTGGATCCGCAATCGCTCCGCCGTAGTTACCTCAACGCCGTCCAGCGGTTCGTGACCCGCGTCGAGGGTGTTTGTCTCAAACATCACGCCGACTACGTTCCGATCAACACGCGCGACCCGCTCGACGCCGTCCTGTGCGGCTATCTGGCGCGGCGGTCCGGACGGACGGGAGGAGCGCGGCGACGGTGATCGCTTTCACTCCACTATTGGCCGCCTGGTTCGTCAATCCGGCCCTGCTGGGCGGGCTCGGGCTGATCGCGCTGCCGATTTTGATACACCTGCTCTCGCGTCGGCGGTATCGGCGGATCGAATGGGGCGCGACGCGCTTCCTGCTCGAAGCGGAGAAGGAAAATCGTCGCCGCGTGCGGTTCGAGCAATGGCTGCTGGTGGCGTTGCGCTGCCTGGTTATGGCGCTGCTGGCGCTGCTGGTGGCGCGACCGTTCGTGCAGCCGGGGTTGGTGGCGTCGCTGCTGGGCGGGCGCGGTCAGGTGCAGCGTGTGATCGTGATCGACGATTCGGCCAGCCTGGCGTTTCGCAGTGGGACCACGCGGGACTTCGCGCTGCTGCGCGAAGCCGGACAACGCCTGCTCGGGTGGCTACACGACGGGGCGGCGGGCGATCACGTCACCGTCTATCTCACTTCCAAGCCGGACGAGCCGCTCGTCGCCGGAGAGCGGCTCAGCGCGGCGACGCTCGAGGACTTGCAAGCCCGCCTGGGTGCCTTGGAGCCGACGAACCTGCCGGCTCGGCCGCGCCGCGTGTTGGAAACCGTCGCGGAAGATTTGCTCGCGACGGGTAAGGGAACCCACGTTGATATTTATCTGCTATCCGATTTTCAGCGTAGCGAGTGGCTGGCTACGCCCGGCGGGGACGCCGGTGCCACGGATGTAGCGGCCGGCGCCTCGCCGGCCGAACTGCTCGGCTCGGTTTTCGAACCGCTTACTCGGCTCGAACCCGACACGGTGCGTGTCGTGTTGATCGCCAGCGACGTCGCCGCGCGTGACAACGTCGCGCTGCTGGATGCGCGGCTCGAGCGCCCGCAAACGATCGCCGGTTTGCCGGCCGTACTCAATGCGACCGTTGTGAACTATTCGCGCGAAACCCTTGCTGGAGCGCGCGTGCAGGTCGAGGTTGACGGCGCGCCGCTGCCGCCGGTGCCGGTCGAGCCGATTGCGGCGGGCAAATCGCAAATGGTCTCTGTTGAAGTGACGTTTCCCGACGAGGGCTTCTCGGAATTGGCGATTGGCGTCGATACGGTCGATGGTTTGCCGGCTGATAACACGCGACAACTGGCGCTGCCGATCAAAGACTCATTGGCGGTGCTGCTTGTCAACGGTCAGCCCGCGACCGACCCGGTTCGCGACGAGGTGTATTTCCCGCGTAACGCGTTGGCGCCCGCCGGTCCGTTTGCCTCGGGCATCAGCGTACAGACGATCGACCCCGAGGAGATCGAGGCCCGTGCGCTCGACGCGTTTGATTGCGTCGTCTTGTGCAACGTGGCCGCTCCGGGGCCCGGCGCCATCGCCGCGCTGCAACGCTATGTTCGCAAGGGCGGCGGTATCGTGTTTTTCCTCGGCGACGAGGTTGACGATCCCGACGAGTACAACCGTGTTTTCCACGTCGGCGGCGAGGGGCTGCTGCCGTTACCGCTCAAGGAGATCCACCGGCGGGACGCCGGTGCCACCCATGAAGCGGCCGGTGCCATAGATGTAGAGGCCGGTGCCCCTGCCGACGTGGGTGTCGGGTTGGTGCGCACCGGGGATCATCCGGTGACGGCGATGTTCCCCGCTGTTGGCGCGGCACTTTCGGAATATGTACGTTTTCGTACCTACTACCGTTGTGGCGCGGGTCCGCGCGAACTAGAGTTCGCGGCACCGCGCGGGCTGAAGCCCGCGGCTCTTCAAGACCGTGTTGCGCTCGACGAGCGTCCGCCGGCGCTGATATTAGCGCGTTTCACTGACGATGCTCGGTCGCCCGCGCTCGTCGAGCGCGGCTTCGGCCGCGGGCGCGTGCTGCTGTTCACGTCGAGCGTTGATCTGGACTGGAACGACTGGGCCCGCGCGATGGACGGCAGCTACGTCGTTACGCTGCTCGAACTTGTCCAATACGCCGCCCGACGCGGCGAGGATCGGCTTTCGTTTGTTGCCGGTGAAACGCTGTCACTGTCGCTGCTGCCGGAAGAATATGAGCCGAGTTGTGTGTTTCGAGCGCCGCCGAATGAAGCGGCCGGCGCCTCGCCGGACGAGCAGTACGAGCCGGCGGTGGAAGCTCGGGTGCGTGGGCCGATCGGCGCCGTTGGTGAACCGGTCGTGCTTGAAGGCCCCCTGGCAACACGCTTGGGGACGTACACGGCCGAGCTGGTTCGGCGGGGTGGGGGCGTCGAGCTACGCCCGGTTACAGTCAATCTCGATGCGTGTGAGTCCAACCTGGAGGCGGCTCGGGCGCATGAGCTCGACATGGCCCTCGGCGGTGTCCCACATGAATATGTCGAGGCGGCCGAAGCGTTCCCGCGGGATGACGAACAAACTCGGCGTGAATTGTGGCCGGCGATCCTGTTAGCGTTGGTAACCATCCTGATGTTGGAGCAGGCGTTGGCGTGGTGGTTTGGGACGCCGCGGCACACAGCGCGATGGCCTCGTCGCTTGGCACGTCTGTTTGCCCGGTCAACGGCCGGGGGGGGCGCCCGGCGCGACATGGGTGGGCCCGGCCGCCACCTTTCGGGGGGGGGTTGGGGCTGAGTCTGGTGGGAAGCGTGGCCGGG
>JAUWNI010000155.1 GCA_030612705.1 Phycisphaerae bacterium
CTCTGCTGCGGCCCGCCCGTTCCCCAGCGCCGCATCCGTTCGACCAGCCCCGGCCAACCCGATTGGCGGTGGCCTTGGTGCGATTTTTGGAGGTTCTTCGAACGCCGGGTAACCTGGTCATGTGCACCATGGTGGAGGGCCAGGTCATGAAGTACGTGTTTCGCAGAGGGTATTGCGTTCGATCGTCCATGTTCGGCTTCGGCCAGGTGCTCGTCGAAGGCGAAGAGCCGAAAGTCCGCTTCCTCGACGGTCGTGAATGTCACGTGGCCGAAGAGTCGCTCACCATCGTGCCGACGGCGGATTTCGAGTCGGAAATCGCGAACCGAACGTTGTGGAACCGCTATCTGACGCTGTGCGTCTGCGGCCGCGGCGGCCTTGACGGTTGCGAGCCTCTATGGGTACGGGATGACGAGGGGATTTGGACGAGCCCGGAGAAGCAGCGTCAGGAACCGACGAATTGGTCGGGTCCCGTTGAGCATTTCGTTCCAGACGATATCGGTCAAGAGTGCCACGTCATCCACGCCGACGATCTTGCAGTGGACCGCGATGTGATTGACTGCACCGTCACGCGCGCTCGACAGCGGTGATGAGGGTTCTCTCCAGAGTATCATTATGCTCGACGTGCCCCGGACCAAGAGGTCGGCGGCACACCCGGCAGCGTAGCTCACTACTCCCGACTACTCCCGAACGGCTTCGACTACTGCCATAGCACGCCAGAAAACGCGATTAGGTGCGAGCATTTGCGAATCCTGGCGATCGAGCTAAACTACAGGTGGAATAAGGCTTTCGAGCCAAAAACAGCGGTCGGCGTGTTTCGTTGCCAACGTGAATGTCGTGGGTTCAAGTCCCATCACCCGCTTTTCACACAAGTCTCACTGCCCCGATAGTTCGGGCGACCTGCCGACGGTCGGCAGCGCGGTCTGAGACGCAAAAATGCGCGGTGTAACACCGCGCAACGCGTCAAGGAGATCCGCGATGCCGACGACCAAGAACAGAAAGGTACGGAAACCGCCTGCGTATCGCCAACGGAAGGGCTACACGTAGGCCATAGTCACGCTCAGAGACTCTGTCACCAAGAGACCCCGCGACTACTGGCTCGGCGAATACGGCACGCCGGAAAGCCGCGAGCTGTACCACCGCATCGTTGCGGCGTGGGAAGCAAGTGGACGACGGTTGCCGGACCCGGCGGTCTTTGAGGATCGCGGTGGCTCCGTGCGCAGCGGGCCGACCGTCGCCGCCGTGATCCGCGAATACTGGCGCTGTTGCGTACGATTCCGGGTATCGGGTCGCGGACGGCCGAGACGATCGTGGCGTTCACGGACGACATCAAACGCTTCGCCGATCGCAAGCGTTTCGCCAGCTACTTCGGGATGACGCCGACGGAAGACTCTTCTGGGTTGGTGCGGCGGCACGGTCATATCATCAAACACGGACCGAGTGTGGTACGCTGGGTGTTGATCGAAGCGGCTCGGCAGGCAATTCGGCACAGCCCGGAATTCGCGGCGTACTGCGCACGAATCAGCAAAGGTTACCGGGATCGGCGGAAGAAAGCCGTGGTTGCGACAGGACGTCATGAGTGCAATAGAGGTTAAAGCTGACGGGGTGCAAAGGCAGAGCTCGAGCGGCGGACTGGCCGGAACAGGCCGTTTCAGCAGAATGGGCCTGCCACGCAAGAATCTCATGTGCCCCGGCGGTCCAGATCGTTCGGCCCGCTCGGTGAGTACGAATGGAAGTTTGGTCATCGACCGTCAGAATGGCATCCCGGCCTTGACAAAGACACGCTCATGGAAGTCCGCCGCAAAAGTCAGCGGCGCCCATGGACTGTAGCGGCCGACCTCGTGTCGGCCGTGGAACGCCGTTATCATCCCGCGTCGGGCACGGAGACCCGACGCTACATGACTTTTGCGGCGGACTATTAAGGGCTTGAGATTCGAGATCAGAGACATAAACTCTGAAATCTGAAATCTAGGATCTGAGATCTGAAACGGGCACGCGTAACTGTGAAATCCACAACCCGCAATCCGCAATCACGATAAGGAGATCAATCCGATGAGTCGGCCGCGAATTGCCTTTGAGGTCGCCCAGGGCGATGAAGACTGGGGCACGATCGTGCTCGAACTGAACGCGGAGAAGACGCCGAAGACGGTCGAGAACTTTCTGCAATATGTGGACGCGCATTTCCTCGACGGCACCATCTTCCATCGCGTGATCACGAATTTCATGATCCAGGGCGGCGGGTATACCGCTCCCAACCAGGCGAAAACAGCCGGCTTGCTGCCCCCGGTTGAAAACGAGGCTGCCGTCGGATTGAAAAACGTCCGCGGCACAATCGCGATGGCCCGCACGAATGATCCGCACTCGGCAACCTCGCAGTTCTTCATCAATGTCGAGGATAACGGCATACTCGACCACCCCGGCACCGACGGCTTTGGTTACTGTGCGTTCGGGCAGGTCGTCGAAGGTATGGACGTAGTCAACCGCATCAAGGACGTCGAGACCGAGCACAACCCGCAGATGGGCGAGAAGTCCCAGCCGACCGAGCCGCCGATCATCAAGACGGCGACGCGCGTGGCCGACTAATCAGCACGCGCCATCGGATAACACGACCAAGACACAAGGGTACGCTCCCGAGCCAAGACTTCGGTAGCGTACCCTTTCGCATACGTCTCACTTTTTACAGATACGAACACAGTCGCGGTCGATTGGCAATTACGGGCACGTATTACCGTAAACGCCGAGCAGTTCCGCCAAATCCGCTATCTCGATATCGCCGTCGCAGTCCATGTCGCCGATCGCGCCTGTAGCACCGCTGGTAGTGCCGTAATTACTAAGCAGAATACTCAGGTCCAACAGGTCGACGTCACGATCGCCGTCGAGATCGCCATGACATGGCGGCAAATCACTCCCGCCGAACTCGTAGGCCCCCATATCCACGATCGGCGGCACGCCGCTACCTGTGTCCAGCGTATCCGGATCATCAAAGAAGCGGCCTTCGCCATCAAGATCAAACGGCACGTACTCCAACAGAACACCGTCGCCGTCCAGGTCGACAAGGTCCCACGGCACGTTGCAATTGCATCCGGCGTCGATGCACGGCGAGCCGGCCGAGAGGTGATAATCCGCATCGTTCGGATAGACAAACAGCGGATCGGCGTCGGTGTTGCCCTCGCCAGGCCAACCATCCTGCACGTCGCAGTAGGTGACCACTGCGCTGCTGCCGTGTATTTGCGATGGCACGTTGTCCCAGAGAATGGAGTTGGTGATCGAAAGATCGTCACCGGATAGCTGGACACCGCCACCCTCATGCACCGCCGTGTTCCCGGCGATGGTGCAGTTGGCGACCGCTGTGCTATCACGGCACATGAGGCCGCCGCCGTAGTCGTAGGCCTGGTTCGCGGTAATCTCACAGTTGGCGATGCTGGAATGACCCGAGCAGTAAATGCCACCGCCAAGCCGTGCCGTGTTGCCCGAAATGGTGGAGTTGACGATGGTCGCCTCGCCGGAGCACCGCACACCTCCCCCGCCCAAGCCGGGCCCATTGGAGGCCGCGGCATTGTGAGTAATCGTGCAGTTGCTGATCGTCAATCTGCCGCCCCCCGCATACTTGACACCCCCGCCGCTGCCCTCAACCGAGTTCTCCGAAATTGTGCAGTCCGCGACGACCAGATCGCCATCGCCCGAGTAGCACACACCTCCGCCTACACCCGCTGTGTTTCCCGAAATCGTGCAGCCCGTGACGACCACGTCACCGTCGGTCATGCAACAGACACCGCCGCCGGGATCCCAGGTGCCCGCGCTGTTCGACATGATCGTGCAATTCGCGATCGCCAGGTTGCCGACACCCTCGCAGTATATTGCCCCGCCGCTACCCTCAACCGAGTTCTTCGAAATCGTGCAGTTCGTGATGGTCAGGTTGCCGACATCAACGCAGTATATTCCTCCACCGCTGCCGTCCGTCGTGTTCTCCGAAATCGTGCAATTCTCGATGATGTGGTCGTTGTCGTCAAAATAGAGTCCGCCGCCAGCGTTGTCGGCAATCGTGCTGTCCGTGACGATCGCGCTGCCGTATAAGCAAGCCACGCCACCACCGTGGCCGTGGGATCCCGCAACGCTGTTTCCGGTGATCGTGCACTCGGTGATCGTCACGTCAGCGCACTCGCAGCCGATGCCGCCGCCACAGTAAGTCCCGGCATTGTCGGCGATCACGCAGTTGCTGATCGTTGCGCTCCCGTTGAACAACTCGATACCCCCGGCCCAACCGCCGGTGTTTTGCGTGATCGTGCAACCCGTGATCGTCGGGTCACCCCCCCAACAGCTGATGCCGGCGCCGGCGTTTCCCGTGATCGTACAATCACCGATGGCCGGGCTGCTCTCCACACACAAGATGCCATGGTCTCCATTCGTGACGGTGAAGCCCTCTACGATCGAGTCGGCGGTTTCCCCGCTATGGAAATGGAACCCGCGGCTATCGTTCTCACAGTCGATGACGCAGGTGTCCGGGCCGTTCTCGGAACGGACGGTGATGGCTTTGCCGGCGTAGTCGAGGTTCTTGTTGCCAACGCCGGTGTACGTGCCGTCGGCGACCAGGACCGTGTCGCCGTCGGTGGCCGCGTCGATGCCCTCCTGGATGGCGTCGAACGGGTGCTCGGCCGAGCCGTCCTCCAGCGGGTCGCTGATGGTCGGGTCGCCGGGGCCGGGGTCGCCCGGCGCGTTGTCGTCGACGTACCAGGTGGTTTGGGCCCCGGCGACGCCGGCCGCCAACAAGGCCCATGTGAAAAAGGTAAGGCAGGTTCGTAAGGGAGTGCGTACAAACATAAAACAAACCTCCATGCGGAAGGAAACAGTGAGAAAAAAAGGGGGAAAAGTGTTACTGAACCGGTCATCGGACTGTCCGGTGAGCATAGCGCGGACGACAACGCATAACGTATTATGATGCCGTTAATGTTAGGACCGTGCCGGCGGATTATCAATAAAAATGCCCATGAGCACCTTCTCGAGGTTCCGTGACACAATCTGCCACAAAACAATGAACCCTGAGCACAAGCGAGGGCCCAAAACCGAACCCGAAGCGCAAGCGAGGGTCAAATTTGGCGGCCCGCCGCGAATCGACCATGTACGCTACTCCACGCTGAATCTGTCATTCCGACCGAACCCGCCGAAGGCGGGTGACCGAGGAATCTACTTGCGAATGGGGAATTACCATCGGTTCGTAGGCAGATCCCTCGGTCGCGACGCTCTAGCGTCGCTCGGTCGGGATGACACTTTGTAGCGGCCCGCCGCGAATTCTTTCCTCGACCGCGTGACCGAGACGAGGTTTTTCCCTAGAATACCGAATTCTCAGGGGTTCATTCGAATCCGCAGTCGTCGCGGGCAGCGTGGATCGCGGCGGCGGTGTTGACGAGCGTCCACGCTGATCCCTTCAATAACCCTTCGCAAGGAGGTAGGCCGTGATCAAATTCGGTCCCGGGAACCTAAGAATCCCGAAATTCGAGAAGCCCGTGTACTGCGTGGCCGGTGGTCAGACCGACTATCGCAAGAAGTATTGGGAGAAGAACACCAGCGAGCTCTGCATCGAAGCTCTGCGGATGGCCGTCGAGGAGAACGACCTGAAGGTCGATCCCGAAGAGTTCCGCCGGATGGTCAACTGGGTGGTCTATTCCCAGTTTGCCGACCACTTCGGGGACCAGCTTCTGGCGGCGGCCAAGATCCACGATTACCTCGGCTTCGACCCGCTGGGGAACATCGAGGTGAAGACGGGCGGCGCCACCGGCGGCTCGTCGGTGCTCGCCGCGGCCCAGGCGGTTGCCTCGGGGTACGCCAACTGCGTACCGGTCGTCGGCTGGGAGCGGATGGACGACGTCTCGACCAAGGTCGGCAACTCGTACATCGCCAGCGCCGCCTGCAAAGATTTCGAGAGCGAGCTGGGCTGGATGTACACGGCGTATTACGCGCTGATGGCCCAGCGTTACCAGTACGAGAACGAGGTTCCGCGCGAGACGCTGGCACAGATCGCCTGCAAGAACCACGAATACGCGATCTACTCCCCGTTCTCGCAGAACCCCGGCAAGTACACGATCGAAGACGTTCTCAAGAACGAAATGGTCTCCGACCCGCTTTCGTTCCTCGAATGTTGCGTGATGAGCGTCGGGGCGGCGGTGCTGATCCTCTGCGACGAGGAGACGGCTTATAAGCTCAGCGACACGCCGATCAAGATCTCGGCGATCTGCGGCGGGTCGCACACGCTACGGACGGCGGACCGGCGCGACATGCCGATCCTGCTGCTGCCAAACGAAACCGAGGAGACCTACAAGGATTACAAGGGCAAACGCCGAAGGGAATGGCCGGGCTTCAGCTCGTTTTTGGCGGCCCGGATGGCGGCGTATCTGGCGTACAACATGGCCGGCATCAAGGATCCCTGCGAAGACCTCGACCTGCTCGAAACGCACGACGCCTTCACGATCAGCGACATCCAGACCTATGAGGACATCGGGCTGCGGCCGTACGGCCGGGGTCGCGAGTTCATCGAGTCGGGCGACGCGTACTACGAAGGTCGGCTGCCGACGAACCTGTCGGGCGGGCTGATCGGGACGATGCACGCCGTCGGCGCGACGGGGATATTCCAGCTCGTAGAGATCCTGTGGCAGTTGCAGAACAAGTGGGCGAAGTTCCACGCCAATCCGGAGATGTGGACGCGCTTCGGCAAGAAGAAACCCGCCGAATTCCGCGACTTGCAGCTCAAGAATCCCAAGCGCGGCTGTGCAATCTCACACGCCGGCACCGGCAGCCACGTGACGTGCGCGATCTTTGAGAAGCCGTAACAAGGTAACAAGGTAACAAAGTGACAAGGTAACAAAGTAACAAAGTAACAAAGTGACAAGGTGATAAGGTGATAAGGTGATAAGGTGATGGTTCTTTTCTGTTTGAAGTGGCACACTGGCAAGGTTGCACGGCGGCTCGCGCTCACGGCGCGACCACTTTGTCACTTTGTTACCTTGTTACCTTGTCACTTTGTTACCTTGTTACCTTGTTACCCGGTTCAGCAATGTTGAAACGACCAGATGAACTGACGATATAAGGAAGTTTTCCGATGGAATGGCCTACTACTGCTTTGGAAGTGCTCTCAGAAAAGCCGCTTACTGTTAAAAACCCGAAGACCTGGCATCACACGCACAGCTACGGCGGCTGGGGTAAGTTCTACCAGGGGCTGCGTGAGAAGAAGATTCTCGCGACGCGCTGCACAAACCCGGAGTGTGCGGAGAAGCGTTTGTGGCTGCCGCCGCGCTGCGAATGCCCCGACTGTTGGCACCCGATGGAGTGGGTCGAGGCGCCGCAGACAGGGACTGTGTACACATTTTCGACGGTGACGTACCCGGGCGAGCTGTTCAAGCTCCCGCCCGGCACGCCGCTGATCAGCCTCGAGATCGAGGGTGTCGGCACGAAGCTGATGAGCTGGATGAAAGAGGGCAAGCCCTCGTTCGGCCTGCCGGTCAAGGCAGTGTTCAACACGGACAACCCGACTCACACGATTCTTGACCTGGCGTGGGTGCCGGCGTAACGAGGGTTCAGAGTTCAGGGTTCAGAGTTCAGGGTTCAGAAAGTAGCGGCCGGCGCCTCGCCGGCAACGGCGAGGCATGGATCGCGCGTATTCCGGAGCCGAGTTCACTATTGCTGATGTTGATCGGCCTCGCGCCGCTAGTCCGGCGTACGGGTGTTTGCCTGAATAACGCCTGAATAACGCGATATCTCGAAAATAGATTAAGCGTGGCTTTTGAGTAGGCATATACTGAAGTAGTACATATCTGTGTTTCCAGGGCAATGGAGTATCGTCATGCGAAACGCATTCACGGTGATTATTGCCACCTCGGTGCTTGCCACATCCGTGACATCGGCCGATTCGCTGCCGAGTTTTCAGGGGTTGGGTGTCCTATCCGGCGGTAACAATAGCTGGGCCTATGGCGTTTCCGGCGACGGGACCACGGTGGTCGGATGCTCGCAGTCCACACCGGGGCCGCAGGCGTTCCGCTGGACGGCGGACGAGGGCATGATCGGCCTGGGCGACCTGCCGGGCGGCGGGCTGTACGGGAGTTCGGGGAAGCGGGTTTCGGCAGATGGCTCGGTCGTTGTCGGCTCTGGCCATAATAATCAGTATCGCGCGATGCGTTGGACGGCCGCGGAGGGCATGGTCGATCTAGGCAGCCCGGGACAGAGCTTCGCCTATGGCGTCTCGGCCGACGGCTCGGTCATTGTCGGCTATGCCAGCGGTCCCTTCCGCTGGACGGCGGAAGAGGGCATGGTGCCGCTTGAGGGCGTGTCAGGTGGCAATGCGCGCGACGTTTCCGCGGATGGCACTGTAGTAGTCGGAACGCGCCCTCATGGTGCACTCGCTGAAGCGTTTCGGTGGACCGAGGAAACCGGGCCGGTGGGTCTTGGCGATTTGCCCGGGGGAGCGTTTCAGAGTTTTTCATATGCGGTGTCCGCCGACGGGCGGGCGGTCGTGGGCGAGAGCGATTCGGCCGGTGGTGGAGAAGCATTTCGCTGGACGCCGGACGAGGGCATGGTGGGGTTGGGCTTTCTATGGTTGGAGTATCCGGGGTGGGGACTCTCGGAAGCCAAGGACACTAACGCCGACGGCTCGGTTGTCGTCGGCTACAGCGTGGTCGACCTCGACGGCACGGAAGCCGCATTCATCTGGAACGAACAAGATGGAATGCGTGACCTGAAGGATGTGCTAGAACGCGAATGCGGCCTTAATCTGACCGGCTGGCAACTTTTGGAGGCGAAAGGTGTCTCAGATGACGGATTGACAATCGTTGGCAAAGGTATCAGTCCCGAGGGCAACGGCGAGGCATGGAAAGCGCGTATCCCGGAACCGAGTTCTCTTTTATTGATGACGACATGTATTTTTGTGTATCAACGGCGTGTCCGATTTCGCGAGGGGCGCATTACTCAGTGAGTGTGTTGAACAACCAAACTGGGATGTAGTTTCTCGACACCTTTTTTGCCTATGGAGAATAGAGATGAGAACGCACACTGAACTGCTTTATTTGAAGGTTGGAGTCGGGCGTTTGCTCTCGGTGCTGTGCATCATGCTCTTGACGTCTGCTTATGCCCTCGCACAGGTTGCAGCGCCTCGGCAAATCGCGGCATGCGGCAACACTGATCCGAACAATCTGAAGGCCCCAAACGAGCCGGTAATTGCCGCCGGACCGGATCGTGTAATCTCGATCTTCAACCGAGGCTATCCAGAGTTTGGCTCAACCATTGGCTTCGCCGTGGCTTATCCCGATCTCTACGATCCCAACAAATGGACCTGGACCGAGGAGGGGGTAACGCCCGATGATGAGCCTTTCGTTCGACATGTCGATCCGTCACTCATTCACGTGCCCGATCTCGTTAATCCAAGCGCCACTGGCCGTTTTGTGGCGGCGGCGCTTGCCCAAGGCGGCGAGGGCGTCATCTAGTCGTGTTACCCGACGCCCGATCCGAATGATCCTAACATTGTGGGATTCCACCAATGGATGAGCGTTCAGGACACACCCTTTGTCGGGACTGGCATGGATAAACCCTGGATGCAGGGCCAGCGCGCATAAATAGGCACTCTGGGTAATATAGGTAATCTAGCATTCGCCGCCGTTTTCGGTTATATCTTGCTCAACCTTGACGGATGGAACCGCAAGGAATGACAGAAGGAGGATAGAACCGATGGCCAATGG
>JAUWNI010000191.1 GCA_030612705.1 Phycisphaerae bacterium
CTAGCGTCCGCCCCCTGGGGCGTACGTAGAAGGTGCAAATCTTTCCCCACCCGACGCCCCCCACGGGGGGCGGACGCTACAGGGCCCGGTTGCCGGGTGGGGGGCTTGCGCGGCTTTTACACGGGGTCTTTACTATTCGGAGGGATCGACTCTTCGTCCTTCTTGCCCGCTAGATGAATCTGGTTCTTGCCGGTGCGCTTGGCCTTGAGCAGGGCCTTGTCGGCGGCGGATATTAGCTGCTCGCGGGTGTTGCCGTTCCAGGGGAAGCTGGCCAGTCCGCCGCTGATCGTGACGGGGCCGGGCGCGTCGCTGCCGAGGCATTGGAATTCGTGCTGCGCGATCGCATTGCAGAAACGCGTGGCCAGTTCGATCGGCTCGTGGGGGTGTTCGGAACCGGGGACGCGCTGCTTTTCGGCGTCCCAGAAGACGACGGCGAACTCATCGCCGCCGTAGCGGACGACGATGTCACGTTCGCGTGTGCAGCGCCGGAGCAGGAGGGCGACTTCCTGAATCAGCTTGTCGCCGACCTCATGCCCGTAGCTATCGTTGTAATTCTTGAAGCCGTCGATATCGAAGAGCAGGACGGTCAGGCGCAGGCGCTTGGTGCTCGCCCGCTCGATGAGCTCGTCGAGCGTTTGCTCGAAATAGCGGCGATTGTGCAGGCCGCTGAGATCGTCGGTCCAGGCCAGATCGCGCCAGCGCTGGCGTTCGCGCGCCTGGACGATCGTCGCCTCGATCAACCGAGCATATTCAGTCAGACGGATGGCGGCATTGGCGGCATACGTGCCCTGAGCGCGACGCGCCAGCGCGACACGACCGACCGGCTTGTCATGTCGGCGGATGGTTTCCTCCAGGACCAGCTCGTTGGCCTTGCCCGTCGTGCAGGACAACTCATCGAGTTGAATCACGACACCCTCGGCGTCGAAGGCCTGTTGCAAGAGCGTCGCCAACCGATCGAGTGTCGCCAGGGCCCCGTCGCCCAAGTTCTGTAGTATGTCGCTCAGTTTGATGATTTCTTGTAACGACGGACCACTCGCCGGCTCCGTCGTCGAGAGCGGCCGCGGCCGGGCCACGCCAAATGCCTGCTCGACGTCTTCCCGCTTGATTGGCTCCAGGATGTATTCGTCGGCGCCTTCATCGAGGGCGCGGCGGGCGAGCGGTTCGTCGGCCGGCTCGCAGCCGACGACGATGCGCATCTCGGGCGAGACCTGGCGAAGGCTGCTGACGGCGCGGAGTGCCTTGTTGCCGATGCCGAGCGAGACGAAGGCGCGTTCGAAGCGGCCGCGCCCGCTTTGCCAAAGGCCTTCCAAAGCGTGTTCGACGACGAGCACGTCGCAGTTTGGCAAGGCGCCGGCCAGCGCGTCTCGGTGCGCGCTCGCACCGATCAAGAGTAATCGCGTTCTGCGGCCCATGAGTTGCTTCGATCCGCTCCGTTGGAGCCTGAAACCGTTATTTTTCGTCATCTTCCAGTAGTGCCGCCAATTCTTCGGGGGTTAATATTGCCTGGGACATCGGGGGACGCTGCCCGGTTGCCTTCTCCACTTCCGGCTCGACGACGCGGGGAGTGAGTTTGGTATCCAACGCCTCCGCGTCCCGCGTTTGGATCGCCGGGGTTTCACCCACACGCACGTGCGTCTCGACGGGCGGCGGTGTCTTGGGTTGCGGACGCCAGCCGTCGTCGGGCGGCGTTTGTGCCCGCGGTGCTCCAATCGATTTCTCCAGCAGCGCGTCGGGCGTGTCCGCCAATATCCGCCGCATCGCGACGGCCGAGCGGCACACGATTGTCAGGGGGGCCGCCTCGAAGCCGGTGTCGGCCGGCTTGCTGCCGTAGACCACTGTGGTGACGCCCGGCCAAGTCTCGCGGAAGTAGCCGATGACGGCGAGTTCGTCGGGTGCCAGCCAGTCAACTCCAACCAGGGTCAGATCGGGGGTCGTCTCGCTATGGGTCAACGCAAGTGCGCATGCCTCGAACGCATCGGCGCAAGCAATCACCTCAACGCCGTGGCGTTCGAGCCAAGCCGAAATCGCACCGTCGGTGCCCCGATCTCCGGTGCGCAAATGGATTGCCTTCTTGCAGCGTTCCAAGGCACACCAACGTCTGACGTGGACTCGAATCCAACCTAGTTAATCATTCTACGGGGGTTGTCGGCGTGATGTCAAAGCCGGCTTCGGACTATGCCGGAAGACTGTGATTATCGGCCACCGACGCGGTCCGGCCACGGCCGGCCAAAATGATTTGGTTATCGGGCAGGCCCGGGGAACTTGAACCGCCAAGACGCCAAGTCGCCAAGACAGGCAAGACAATCGTGTGAGGAAACCCATCCACATTGCGGCGAGCAGGCTGTTTCTCTCGAACACCGGTTCGCCGTTGCAACGGTCTGTTGACTCTCTATTGCCAACATCGAACGCGTGGCGCAACTTGAAACCCTTGGCGTCGTGGCGTCTTGGCGGTTCAAAGCGCCTCGGCGGTCCCCGGAAGAACCAAAAAAAGCGGCCCGCGAGGCACGGGCCGCTACACGTTTTCCTCAACGTCTGACTATTGCACGAAGCGTCCGCAGTTATAGTCAGCCAGCAGGAACGCCAGGTCCGACAAATCCACGTCTCCGTCGTTGTCGAAGTCGGCATTCTTGTTGTAGTTAGGATCGCCGATGGTTGACCCGTACGCCGCCAGCAATGCCGCCAGGTCGGCCAAGTCGGTATCACCGTCGCCGTCCACGTCCGCCACGCACGGCTGCGCGAGCAGCACGAAGGACATATGCACCGGCAACTCATCGCCATCGGGGCATTCGTAGGGCTGTTTGTCCCACTCGCCGTAGTCCCAGCAGTTGGGCGGATACGGCGTGAAGTCCATGATCATGCCGGCGCAGGCCTCGTCGGTCTCGACGTTCAACTCGGGCTGTGTTGAATGCCAACCCCAGAAATGCCCGTCGTTGCCGGGCAGGTCCGAGGGCAGGTGCCCGGTGAACGTCATCTGGCACTCGGGCGGTATCCACTCGACGCCGGTGACGGCCTGGATACTCAGCCAGTAGCGATAGTTCTTCTGTTCGCAGAAAGCGCCCGGCTGGGCCGGCAGGTCACCGTTGCGCGGATCGGGCTCCGAGCAGAGCAAACAGCACTGGCTCAGGTCGACGAAGTACTCGTACAGAGCGTGTCCGAGACAGTCCATACAATCCAGGCCGGCGATCTCGACCGCGTCCGTGGGAGCGAAGTAAACGCCGAGCGCGGTCGGCGGCGGATCGTAAAGCAGATCGGGCGGACACTCCGGATAAGTATTGACACTCGCCCAGTGGAAGGTGATGAACCAGCCGTCCAACTGGTGCAGTGGATTGCCAGGCTGGTACGGCGGGTAGCGCTCATCGAAGTAGCTGCCCCACCAGCGCAGCGCCTCGACGGGTCGGCCGTCGGAATAGAAATCGTCGGCCACCACCTTGTTGACCTCTTCGATCACGCCCGAGGTGATCCTGAAAGCCATGTCGCTGTAGCTCTCCGGGATCGTGGACCAGATGATGGATGCCCACGACATGCTTTCGGTCATTCCTGCCGCCGGGGCGTGGCACAGGAAAGACGGGCCGCGGTTAGCTTCCTGCCACCGCCACAGCGCGGGGTTACCCGGGTCGACCGCAACGGCGGTGATGTCGAACCAATAGAATTCACCCTCGTTCTGTTCGAACGGCTCCGGCAGGACGAACTCGTACATATAAATGATGCTGCCTTCGCTGTTGACCATGCCGGTGTTCACTTCGGTCAGCGAACTGAATGGCACGTCCATCATCCACGCCGGCGGATCCTGGGGCAGACACCATGGGTCGCCGCCGCCGCAAACGTGGATGCTCAGGTGGAAGTGGTCGATGCCGGCACCTCTGATTTCCTGGCCGAATTGGTCCAGTTCGTAGTTCCCCCACCAGTGCAGATCGAGCACGTCGCCGCCCTTGCACAACCAATCGTCGGCCAGAATGATGAATCGATAGCCGCCGGGGATCTCGAGCCAGTCGTGCGCGTTCAAGCCGGGTAACTCCACATTCGGCAGTTGCTCCCACTTGGAGATCGGCAACCCCGCGTGACCGTCGGGATCGGGCCACCAGAGGTCCGAGGCGGCGTCGAAGTTAACGCTGGGATCTTCTAGACGTTGGGACCACTTCGGGATGAGCTCGGGAACACCCTGATACAGGTGCGTCAAGCCGTCCCCGGCCCCGATTAATACATCCGTGAGGTCGTCGCCGGTCCAGTCGCACACGAACGGTCGTGAGCGCGGCCCTAGTGCCGGTGGGTCGGGCGGCAGGTCGATCGGCACCCCGTCGGATTCAACCAACACATAACCGGAAAAGAGGGGCGCATCGTCCGTGCCGACGTTGCGATAGAACAACAACTGGCCCTCGGTATTGCCGGTGAGCAGGTCTTTCCTGCCGTCGTCGTCTAGATCAAGGCTTTCCGGAGACGAACGCTCGGTGGGCACCACGAGGTCGGCACCGTTCTCCTGTGCGTATTGCACGGTCTGGAAGTCCGGCTCGGTATTGGTCCCTTCGTTGATGAAGATGTGTATCCGCCCGTCGAGAGCTCCGACGACGAGGTCTTTCCTACCGTCGTTGTTCCAATCCACGACCATCGGAGTCGCCCGGAGACCGACGCAGATGTCGATCTTCCCCGGGGGGTCATGGGGGTCGTTGGGGTCGTCTATCTGAAGGAAGGTCCCGCCGTCAAACTGCGGATCATCATCCGTATTGATGTTCAAAAAAAGCTTGATTCGGCCGTCCGCCTGGCCGACGAGCAGGTCCTTGCGTTCGTCCGCGTCCCAATAGACCACGCGGGGAAACGCGCCTTGGCAACCCTCGGCCGGCACGGTGAGGTCGCTGTCATCGGACCGGGCGTAGAAAAACCCGTTGAACCGCGGGTCGTCCGGCTCCCCCTCGTTCAGGTAGATCCGAACCTTGCCGGGAAAAAGCTCGGGCTCGACGAACCCACCTTCACCGACGATCAGATCTTTAAGCTCATCGCCGTTCCAGTATACGAAGGACGGGACGGACCAGCCGGGCACCGTGATAACGCCGAGATCGCTGGAAACGAGCTCCTCGGGCCCGAGATTAAGATCACCCGCCGCCGGAATCGCGGCAAGGAACAAAAATACCGCCAACGCGCCGGCGGTCCACCGCGTGTACGCTGTACCTCTATTGTATTGTTGCATGTCCCCTTTCCTCCTTGTCCATGCGATGTGTGAACTGCTACTTACGCTCCCTACTGCGATAATTATTAGCCATCTTTCGGCCCGATGCAACTGTATTTCCAAGTGCGCCAAGCCCTGGCTTTCGGGTTGTAGCGTCGGCCCCCCGCGGCCGACGCTAGTGCGCCTGAGAGTGTACTCGATTTGAGGAGTGCAAGTCCCCTTCAGGCCTGCGCTCTCCGGCCTGTAACCGAAGGTAACTGCGCCGCCGTGAGGCGGGGTGGATAGCAACCGGAGGTGAACTGTCGGTCCGTAGGATGACGAACGCGATTCGGCCGGGCGCAGTGGCGAGCCTGCTAGCGAGGGGTGAAGGCGTGCGGGAAGGGGTCAAGACGTGGACGCCGACCGCCGGGAGTCCGCAAGGGGCGGTGATCCACTCCGTGTACCGTCGCGCAGCGAACCCGTGACTTGAGGAACCGTATGCGTTAATTGCGCACGTACGAGTTTGTGGGAGCCCTGGGTGGGCAACCACCCAGGGCCCCCCAGCCCCAAATCATCGGTTTGCTCCGGGCGCGTTTCACCATCCAAGAATCATGCGTATAATCCGGGTTTCTTGTGGGGGTACGGGTTGTGGGTTTTCGCCAATGCGGTATCGGAGTGTGTTATGAAGATCCTAGTCGCA
>JAUWNI010000101.1 GCA_030612705.1 Phycisphaerae bacterium
GTGTTGTTTTGTGGGGTACAACGTGAGGCGCCGTTTACTTCTGTCCGCCGGGCGCCGCGTGGTTTATAATTTACCCTGCCCTAAGGACGGGGGGTACTTAAGTCCGCGGCTCTTCAAGTATTATTACGGCCTCGAAAGAAACACTACCCATCAAAGCAACCTTGACAAAGCACTAGTCGGCGGCGGCGCCCTGAACCCTCTCAAACTCCTCGCTTCGCCGGCGACCAAATGATCTTATGCAATTGGAGGCCCAAACGCACGTCGAGCTGGTCTGCCAGCAACCACTCGGCAAGCTGGTCCGGCGCCAGACCCGTCACTGATGACGCGGACGCGTTAGTCGTCGGCGGAGCCGTCACCGGCGAGAGCAGCACCGGACAGCGCGACGTCAGGTCGTGCTTGCGGATGATCTCCCGAGACCATTCGTAGTCCGCGCGCGTGCCGATGACGAATTTTACCTCGTCGTTCGGCGTTAGCAGACCGATGTTGGTCCAGTCGTTCCGCTCGACCTCGCCGCTGGAGGGACACTTGAAATCGACGATTCGGACCACGCGCGGGTCAACCTTGGCGATGCCGGCGGCGCCGGAGGTCTCCAGCAGCACCGTCTCGAATTCGTCGAGCAGTCGCTCAATCAGGGGATACACGCTCGGCTGAAGCAACGGCTCGCCGCCGGTGACCTCGACCGTTGGGCAGTCGAACGCCCCGGCGCGTACCATGACCTCATCGAGCGTCACCCACTCGCCGTCGTCGAACGCATATGCGGTGTCGCAATATGTGCAGCGCAGGTTGCAGCCGGTCAGGCGGATGAACACACAGCGCACCCCCGCGCGCGTGCCCTCACCCTGCACGGAGTGGAAGATCTCGTTGACGCGTAGGCGCGGCGGTTTGTTCATGACGGGTTCATAAAATAGCGCGACGATCGCCGCTTGCCCGGAGGGCGGACACTATTGTGATTCTTCCGAGGGCACGATCTCCTCAAGCTTCGCCAACAGGTTTGGCAGATCGTTTACCAGGACATGCCAGAGGATGTCGAGGTTGAGCACGTCATAGCCGTGCGTCAGCCGGTCGCGCATGCCAATAATGTGCGTCCATGGTATCCGCGGATAGTGGGCGCGACACTTCGGTGAAACACGTCGCGCCGCTTCCCCGATGATTTCGACAAGCCGGGTCAGCGCGAGCTCCAGGGTCCGATCCTGATTGAGATCCTCGCGCGATCGCCCGCGGACCATTTCCGTTGCCTCACGCACATGGTCGAGCATGTGGCGCAAGCTTATGCTGTCATCATGCAGCGTCATAGAGTGTCTCGACCTCGCGCAAGACCTGGTCTCGGAAGTAAGGACTCAGGCAACCCGGCGTGTTCAAATCAACCCGTCGACCCAACAGTTCGGATAACTCCTCCTGCATTCCGAAGAAAGCAAGTCCCGGCGTCTTGCCCTCCTCGAATTCCACCAGCACGTCCACGTCGCTGTCCGGACGAAAATCGTCGCGCAGCACCGAACCAAAGAACGCCAGCCTGCGGATGTGGTGACGCCGGCAGAACTCGGCGATCTCGTCGGCGGGGACATCGATGCGGGCACGATTACTCATGCGTTTAATTGTAGCAAGAGAGATTGCCGCGTGCATGATAGATTCGGCGGGCCAAATCCGAACCCGAAGCGCAAGCGAGGGCCAAATCCGAGCCCGAAGCGCAAGCGAGGGAATGGGTTCGAGCAGAGCCGGCGTGTCCTCACGCCGGTTTCCGAACCGGGGACGGCCCGGCTTGGAGATTGACGATTGCAGATTGACGATTGACGATTAGGCATTACGACTGTCAATCGTCAATCGTCAATCTCCAATCGTCAATCCCCAACCGTTACCCTGCCTCGACGGCCGGCGGCTTGCGGGTTGTCAGCCACCGTCCATAGAAGGTCTGAAACGCGACGTAGTAGTAGCCGAAGATGAACAGCCCGAGGAATGGCAGGGCGGCCGATACCCGCTCGAACCAGTGGTCGAAGAAGAAGAACGAGCAGAGGCAGGCCGTCATGTATAAGGCCAGCCCGAGTTCCAGCCAAGCCTTCCACGAGCCCCGGAAGCGAAACCCGGACAGCCGCTTCTGCCAGCCACCGGCCCGGTCGGCCTTATCGCCGAACTTCGGCGTGCGCACGAATTCACCCGCTTTGCAGAAGAAGCCCTCGATTGCCGCGGTGGCGTTGTTGACGGCGATACCGATCCCGATCGCCATCAGGGCGGGGATGTAGCGCAGCGTACCGGCCCAACCTCGGCGAATCTGTCGCTGACTGACGACGTAAAAGCTCAACGCCGAGCCGGTGCCGATGTAGAACAGACCCAGATCGCACACGAGTCGCCAGAAGGGATATTCCTCTTTCCCGATGACCAGCTTGGCGAGCAACGCCGGTCCGATCAGCAGGCTCAGCAACACCACCAGGATATAGACGCACCCGCTGGTGAGGTGAAAGCACGATTCGAGCTTGATCCGCCAATTGCGATCGCTCCGCAGGACCGTCGGCAGCACCTTTACGCAGGTCTGGGCGATGCCCTTGGTCCAGCGATGCTGCTGGGCCTTGAAGGCGTTCATCTCGGGCGGCAGCTCGGCCGGCGAGGTGAACTCGGGCAGAAACACGAACTTCCACCCCTTGAGCTGGGCCCGGTACGACAGGTCCAGGTCTTCGGTTACCGTGTCGTGCTGCCAGCCGCCGGCGTCATCGATCGCGATCTTCCGCCAAATGCCGGCGGTGCCGTTGAAGTTCATATAGCGCCCGGTGCGGTTGCGGGCCGTGTGCTCGATCACGAAATGACCGTCGAGCAGAATCGCCTCGGCCTGCGTCAGCAGCGAGGCCCGGCGGTTCAGATGATCCCAGCGGGTCTGTACCATCGCGACCTTCGGGTCGGTGAAGTAGTGGATGGTGTTATGCAAAATCTCAGGCGGCGGCAGGAAGTCGGCGTCGAAGATCAGGATATATTCACCCTTGGCGAACTTGGTGGCCTCCTCGAGCGCGCCGGCCTTGTAGCCGGTGCGGTCCGTGCGATGCACATAAGCAATGTCGTGCCCCGCCGCCCGCATCCGCGCGACGGTTTCCCGCGCGATTTCGACCGTCTCATCTGTGGAATCGTCGAGAACCTGGATTTCGAGCTTCTCGCGGGGGTAGTCGATTTGGCAGGCCCGCTCGATGATCCGCTGGGCAACATAGCGCTCGTTGAACATCGGCAGTTGCACCGTAACGAGCGGCAAATTGTAGAAGCATGCCGTAAGCTGCGGGGGCTTGTGGCGTGTGCGGTAAAACATCATCACGAGGCAGTAGCGATGCACTCCGTAGATGCACAGGAGCGAAAGCACCACAATGTAAGCCGTCCAGGCCGCCTGCCCAAACCAGTTCAGGTCCATGGTAATGTTCGTACCCACCCGCCCATGTTGCACGAAAACCCTTTGCAGCCAGGATGCTAGATCAACCCCGCCGGGGGGTCAATCGTTCCGAGGACTTATTCCACCGCCCATCCCGATCCGATATACTATTTCGCTTGTGCCCTCGTCGGGAGGGTGCCCATGGCAGTCCGCCGCAAAACCGGGCAGCGCCCATAGACCATAGCGGCCGACCCCCGTGTCGGCCGTGGAACACCGTTTTCATCCTACGTCCGGCACGGGGGCCGGACGCTACACGACTTTCACGGCGGACTGATAGGTGTCGGAAAGGACATAGTAAAACAAGATGAGTGATCGCTTATCAACTGATGTGCGCTCTCGCCGCGACCGGGTAATCGAGGACTTTGCCAGCGAGTTTCTCAACGGCGAGAACCAGGATCTCTATCAGGACATGCTGGTTACGCTGTGTCGGCTGGCGAACGACGGGGCCGGGCGCGGCGACGTGAAGCTGCTGCACAAATCGCTCGCCGAGCTGCGCTATGGCGTAAAGGTCTTCGCCCCGTACAGCGAAACGCGCAAAATCACAATTTACGGCTCCAGCCGCACGCCGGAAGGACACCCCGACTACCAGGCCGCCATCGAGTTTGCCCGCGAGATGTCCGAGAACGGGTGGATGGTGATCACGGGAGCCGGCGACGGGATCATGAAGGCCGGGCATGGCGGGGCGGGTCGCGAGGCGAGCTTCGGGGTCGCGATTCGGCTGCCCTTCGAGCAGAAAACCAACGACATCATCGCGGAAGATCGCAAGCTGATAAATTTCCGCTATTTCTTCACGCGTAAGGTGATGTTCATGAAGGAGGCCTCGGCAATCACGCTCTTCCCCGGGGGATTCGGTACCCAGGACGAGTGTTTTGAAGCGATCACGCTCGTCCAGACCGGCAAAACCCCACTGATCCCGATCGTCATGTGTGAGCAGCCCGGCGGAACCTATTGGCCCCAATGGCGGGCCTACGTCGCCGCCGAACTCCTCCGCACCGGCATGATCAGCGAGCAGGACATGCACCTGTTTTACATCACCGACGATGTGGAGAAGGGCATCGCCAACGTGATGCAGTTCTACCGCGTCTATCACTCCAGC
This sequence comes from Phycisphaerae bacterium, assembly GCA_030612705.1. Lineage (GTDB taxonomy): Bacteria > Planctomycetota > Phycisphaerae > UBA1845 > Fen-1342 > JALSRY01. The sequence goes on from JAUWNI010000101.1 coordinate 4,494, forward strand.
CGCTACGTCGGCGACGACCTGGTGCTGCGTCTCCAACGGCCGATCTCCGACGAAACCCTGGAACGTATCAACGACGAGTACGCCGCGGACATTCTCTATCGTGGCAAAATCGAACAGTGCGAACCGCTCTCCGCCGAACAGGGTGATTATCCTGATCTGCCGCGCCTGAAGCTGCACTTCGACAAGCAGAGTTTCGGTCTTTTACGGCGGATGATCGACGTGGTGAATCTCGAGGGGCTAGAGCCGTAGGGGGTATTTCAAGCTGTAAAAAACGGCGATTTTCGGGCTGATTGGCGAAAAACTCTGAAAAATACGCATATTCCGCAGGTTTCTGGCATATCGCACTTGACTAAACGGCAAATGCGCGGCATTAGTTTTCTCATAAGAAGTTGGGCGCGGTTTGGTTTCGGCCTGTATATGCAGCGTGAAACGCCCCGCCCGGCGCCACGGAAGTCAGCCGTCGGCCGCAGTGTGCGGCGGCGGGTCTACAAAGGAATTTGGGCGATACCGCCGCGAGCGGGCACGCCCGGCAAGGAGTGCACTGATGGCTAAGAAGAAAGCCGCCGTTTCGAAACCCCGGACCAAGTCGGATGTCTTCAATTTCCTCGCCGACGACGTCGGCGTCACCAGGAAACAGGTCTCGGCAATGTTCGAGGGTCTCAACAGCCTGATCAAGAAAGACCTCTCGACCCGCGGCCCGGGCATGTTCACCGTCCCCGGCCTGATGAAGATCACGGTCCAGAAGAAGCCCGCCACCAAGGCCCGCAAGGGCACCAATCCCTTCACGGGCGAAGAAATGATGTTTAAAGCCAAGCCCGCCCGCAAGGTCGTCAAGGTTCGGCCGCTGAAGAAGCTGAAGGAAATGGTCTAAACGGACGTCTCGTCCATCAAAACGGCCCGGTAATCGCCGGGCCGTTTCGTTTCGTCAAAGCACTTCGCCGAGGTCATCCCTCATCCGGGGATGGCAGTTTCGGCTGAAGGTCATTTTGTCGGCGATGACTCAGCTCGTCACGCAGGCGGGCCGCGGTCTCAAAGTCCTCGCGCTCGATCGCGTCGTCGAGCTGCTCTTGCAGCGTCAGCGTAATCCCGTGCTGCTCGCGTAGCCGCCGACCCATCTGGCTCAGATAGGCCACAGCGGGATTGTGCTCGCGCTGTTCCGGCTCGAAGCCGGCTTCGGCCAGCGCCTGGTTTAACTCGCGCATTCCCGACTCGGCCTCTTCGATCGCTTCGTCGTAACGATCCTCCGCCGTCCGCAGACGCGTCAGCAGCCGGGCGCGATTGAAGATCAGCGTGGGAATCAGGATGGCCAGGGGGTTGTCCCACTCCTCTTCGTTCTCCTCGAGCTTGCGCAGGACCGCGAGACAACGGTCGATATCCCGTAGCGTCCGTTGCAGGTAGGACCGGCCCTGCTCAAAATCCTTCTCGCGCAGCGCTTCCTCGGCCAGGCTTGAAAACGCCAGTCGGCGATAGTTGTATTGCTGCAATTCGCGGTGCAGTTCCCGCCAATCCTCTTCGCTCGGGTCGGCTCCGATCAGCCGCTCGTGCTCGAAATAGTCGTAGACCGAGGGCAACCCACGGTAGCGTAGACCGTCGGGCCGGCCATCGAGGCACATCTGCAACATGCCCAGGTCGACCCGCAACTGGAGAACGGCTTCGTGGTCCTCGACGGTTATGAGACGCGCGCAGACTTCATCGTGCGAGCAATCCCAGTCGCCAAGCAATTCATTGAGGTCCAGGTTCATCGCTCTATCCCGGTCACAGTTTCACCGCTTATATCGTCCACGCGCCGGTCCCGCTGCAATTCACGAACATGGCCGATAAAGCTTGCTGTGTAGGGAGATTATCTGATCCGATAGAGCCCGCGCGACTCGATCGCTTCTCGAACCGATTCCGGCACCAGGTAACGAATGCTCCGTCCGGCTCGGACCCGATCACGAATGTCGGTGGCGGATATATCGATCAGCGGACTGTCGAGGAAATGAGTCTCCAACTCGCTTATCTGCTCCGACGTCATGAGGTCTTTTAGCGAGTCGCGGCGTGGCCACACCGACCCCGGGCGGCCCGCGGTCACCAGCGTGCAGAGCGAAGCCAGCTCGCCGACACGGTACCACGTTGACAGCTCGGTCAAACTGTCCAGACCGATCAGCCAATACAGCCTGGTGTCCGGGGGCTCGGTCTCGCGGAAGTGACGAACGGTGTGGAGCGTGTAATTCGGTCCGGCTTGACGCGTTTCCCAGTCACTCACCTCAAACAGCGCGTCGTCACGCACCGCCAGGCGGCATAGTTCGAGTCGGTGGGCGGCGGAGGTTAGCGTTGCCTGCTGCTTATGCGGGGGGCTGGCGCTTGAGATCAGAATGACCCTGTCGACGTCCAGTTTCTCGGCGGCATAGCGGCAGACAATCAGGTGTCCGTGGTGAATCGGATCAAACGAACCGCCGAAAAGGAGAATGCTTGCCAAACCCAATGTCTCCGCACGGAATGACTAGTGCTTTGTTGCTACTCGATTGATGGGTGGCCCATGGCTTTAGCCGTGGGGGACACGAATCGAAGTCCTATTTGTGTCCCCCACCTCTAAAGAGGTGGGCCACCCTTCGTATTATCCAGCATTGCACGTGCAACAGAGCACTAGTGCGCTGACACACGTAAACGTGCGGGTAGCGTCGGGTCTCCGTGCCCGACGCAGGCTGTCGTGAGGCGTTCGCGCGCCGACGTCGGCCGCAGGGGGCCGACGCTACAACCCGCAATTTTAGGCGTGGCGATGCACTAGGCCACGTCGCGCTTATTAAGGGCCGCTTCGAGTTGCGGAACAATCTCGCGGATTTCCGCCAACCGGGGATGAATTTGCAGGGCTCGCTTGTAGAAGTCAAGCGCCCCGGGGTAATCACCTCGCTCGGCGCGAATATGGCCCATCCCCGCGACCGCGGCGAAGTGATGCGGATTCCGGTCAAGCGCCGCCTGATAGGCCGCCTCGGCTTCGTCGTAGCGTTCCAGCGAGTGCCAGACGAGCGCCTGCTGATGATGTGCTTCGGCCAACGTGGGTTCGGACGCAATCAAGCCGCCCAACAATTCCAGGGCCGCCTCGATTTCGCCTTGCCGCAAGCACTGGATGGCGGCGCTCAACTGCTCGCCGGCACGGTCGGAACCGGCCTGCATCCAGATGTTCCATAGGGCGTCCTCGGCGGCCAGGCCAATCTGCTCGTCCGCATGCCCCAGAAGCGCGACCAGCCGTTCGCAATGCTGCATCGAACCGGTCAGTCCCAGGCACTTGACGGCGGTCTTCGCCGCCGCGGCTAGCGACGAGGATGTCAGTTCCATCAGCCGCTCGGGCAGCCAGCCGGCCCGCAGCCGCGCGATCACCATCGGCAAATCGCCCCCCGCCAATGGAGGCTCGATGGCGAGCAAGAACGCCATGTCCGAATTGCTGACCATGAAACATGAACTCCTCGAAACCGCCGCGGATGCGACGGCCCGCCGGATTCGGCTCCAAAACCCGGCCCGGGAAAACCGACTCGAAACCCTGAAATATCAGAGTAGACCGGCATTGACGCCCTCGATCGGACGCCCGCATGTCATAGATTGAGGATAGCACAACGACCCCCCGAGCGTCAATGTATTCCCCGCGAGCGCAAGCCTGAAACGCTCACGGAGCTATGCTGTCAATAGACCGATAACTGTGATTTGGGATCGGTTTGCCTTAGCTGTTGTGTTTAGTGCTCTGTCACGCCTCGTGTTGCGGGTTGTTGCGTCGGCCCGGAAACCCGGCGTGGGGATACGCCGACTCTGCTCGACGAACGTCGCGCGCCCCATGTCGCACGATCAATCATTTAGACCGCCAGGATGCCCTGCTCGAGCGCGTTGCGAAGCTTGTCGAGCGCCTTGTTCTGAATCTGCCGGACCCGTTCCTTCGTCACGCCGATTATCGATCCGACTTGTTCGAGCGTTTTACCCTTGGCCACATCGGCTTCGTCCACCTCGTCGTCGATTGCGAAGCGTGCCCGAATGACGCGCTCCTCGATGTCGTTCAGATGCGCGAGATTCTGTCCGAGGATCGTTTTTAGCTCGTCGACGCAGTCCTCTTCGACATTCTGCCGCTTGTGCTGGATCTGGTCGCCTTTTTCGAGCGTCGGGTCGAATTCGGTCGGGAAATACCCGCGATAACGGGCCGTCCGCGTCGCGACGCGCGAGAAGCTCTTCAGAATCGCTCGGCAGGAATACGTGCTGAATTTGAAGCCGCGGGAGCAGTCAAACTTGTCCACACTCCGCAGCAAGGCCAGATTCCCCTCGCTGATCAGGTCGGAGTAGTCAACGCCCGTCAGCCGCGTGCGCTTGGCCATCGCGAGCACGAGCGCTACGTTGAGGCGAACAATGTCGCTACGGGTTCGCGTAGTGCATTTTTCCCAGTGCAGCAGTTCGCGCGTGGCCCCGACAGTCAAACGCTTGCCGCCATATTGGCGCAGAATACGCATCACCCGGTAACGGCAGTAATTAAGTCTGAGAAACAGATGCCGTTCCTGCTCGGTGGTCAGCGACCGGCCGGTCACTCCCGCCAGCAGGTCGATGCCGCTGTCGTCACTGCTGATATTAACGTCGGGCCCCTCCGGCAGCGGACCGAGCAGCCTGGCCTCGGTGTCGGCTTGCTGGAAACAAGCGTCAAAGATGCACTCCACCTGCTCGGACAGGCGGCGTTCGAGGATTTCAACATCCGCCGCCGACAGCCCCTTGAGCACTGCTGTGCCGGGCAACTTTGCCTGGGGCTGAAGTTTACGGATTGACGCAATAGTAGTTGACCCCTTCGTAAACGACATTGTGTTTCCCCTGCGAGCGTCTGCGGAGTCCGAAAACCCCTGTTCTGAAGGACCGGCGACATTTATCCAGGCGGGTCCGATTGCCATGCGTTCTCGGACCGCGCATCTCGCGCCGGCGGAGCCTTGCCAAGCTATTAAGTTGAATCCGGGTTCGACCTTGGGGGGAGCCAGACCTTATACGATGGTCGAACCTCGGCGTACTAGGGGAGCCTTATACCGAGTGAAGTATAACCTACGTCGTGTGCGGGATCAAGCCCAAGTCAAGCATGAATCTGAGATTTCCATGCCGATAACCACTATACACCCTTGTAAGCATACGCCTATTCGTATCTTAGGGCTTCGATCGGATCGAGCCCGGCCGCCGCTTGAGCTGGGTAGAGACCGAACGAGACACCTATGATCGCCGAGACCATGAAGCTCAAAACGACCCCCCACCATGGGATTATCGTTTCCCAGTCCACGACCCAGGTAACGACGCCGGCAAAACCGATCCCGACTATAATCCCGATCATCCCGCCCGATACGCTCAGGATCACCGTCTCCACTAGAAACTGTGCCGTGATGTGATAACGCTTGGCACCCAGCGCCCGGCGAATGCCGATTTCTCGCGTCCGCTCCGTGACCGAGGCCAGCATGATGTTCATGATCCCGATCCCACCCACCAGCAGCGAAATGCCCGCGATGCTGCCAAGTACGATCTGCCAGATTTTTTTCGACTGCTCGGCCTGTTGCAGCAATTCGAGCGGCACGATGATCGTGTAATCAAGCTCGCGGTGCCCGTGACGCAGCACTCGTTCGATCAGCTTCGACACGTCGAGAACGTGCTCCTGCTCGTCCACGTTCACGTATACGTCGCTGTACTGTACCTCCTTGATCTCGCGCGAGCCGCTTTTCATCTTGACTTTCAGGTCGCCGTAACGAAGGTCCGCCACGGATAGCGGTATGTATACGTCGCGATTGATGTTGCGGGCACCAACGCCTTTTGCGGGAGCGCCGGCGGTGACCAGTGTCCCCAGCACGCCGACCACCTCGTACGGCACGGGGCCGGTCGAGCGGCTGATCACCGAGATGAACTTGCCGATCGGGTCTTCGTGCCTGAACAGCGCGCGGACGACTTCCTGACCGATCACGCACACTTTCATGTGACGCTGGGCATCCAACGCCGACAGCGACCGGCCACGAGCCACGTCGACGTTGACCACATCGAAGAAATTGTCCGTGGTGCCGAGAACGGTTCCGTCGCAACGCCGGGCACCGTAGGTAATGTCGTTGGCGACGTCGCGCATCCTGACCAGGTCCTTGACGTGCGGGAGCGTGCGGATCCGTTCGATGTCCTCGGTTTTGATCCCGAACTTGTGGACGAAGGTCTGAGCCTCGTTGGCCTGCTCCGATCGTGGGGGTTCGGCGCTGCGGATGATGATGTTTTCGCTGCCGAGCAGGCGGATGTTTTTGAGCTGCTCGGCCGAGGCCCCCTCGCCGATCGCGAGCATGCAAATCACCGCCCCGACGCCGAAGATCAACCCCAACGCCGTGAGAAACGAGCGTAGCTTGTGAGCCCGCAGCGCCCGCAGGCCCAGTGCGATCAACTCGCGTGATAACAATGTGCGTACCAGCATTTATCCGACCGCGTTCGATCACTGAAGTATGCGTACGATTCTAACCCGGTTTGCCTCCGCGCGGCGGCGGGGGTAACTCGATCGGCCCGAAACGGTCTTCGTACGCCTTCACCGTTTGGTGCAACACCTGTGCCAGCCGCTTGGCGTTCTGCGGGATCAGAACCATCCGGTGCGATATCTTTACCGTCGGCTGCTTCATGCCCGGCAGCGGCGAATTGACGCCAAGATATACCGTGATCTCATTAGGCGAGCTCGCCAACGCGAACGAGTTCGCGTAAATCGTCTCAATGTTCGACGCATCGAGCCGAACCTGTTGCTGCGGCGGCTGCTCGGGCGAGGTTTGGGGGTCGTCTTCACCGAAAATCATCGCGTGCTCACTCCATATCCTGAGTTCAGGCGTTCTTAACCCGCACTGTATGGCGCCGGAGCCGTTGTAACAAGGACGGCGGAATCTAGTGCTCCGGCACACCTCGATTGGTGGGTAGCACTGGGTGCCACGGATAAGCGGCAGTTTGCTTGTCCGTGCTTCCAGCGATGCTTGGCACTGCTCAAAAGCAGTGGCACACCAGCCCATCAATCGATGGTAGACAGAGCGCTAGCTGGAATCCGATTCGGGGACAGATTCATCGGCGCTGCGTTTCACGGAATGACAGCATACCCACTCACACATGACGCTTACCCGTTACTTGCGCTTTTTCCCACGCTTCGGGCGGATCAGCCCGCCGCGCGGCTCTAGCCGCAGGTCGGACGTGTGCCCGGCGCGCAGGCGGCGATGACCGAGGGCGGCGATCATCGCCGCGTTGTCGCCACAGTACTCGGTCGGCGTAAGGTGCAAAGTCAACCCCGCCTCGTCGCACGCCGCCTGCAACCCGGCTCGCAATACCGAATTTGATGCCACCCCGCCGCCCATGACGACGTTCTTCACGCCTGTTTGCCGGGCGGCGACGACGGTTTTCTTGATCAACGGCTCGATCAACGCTGCCTGAAAGCCGGCGGCGATGTCCGCGATCTCCGACTTGCTCAAGTGCTTGACCGTGCCGTACTTACGTCCTGTGCCGTAAACCCGGTAGAGCACCGCGGTCTTCAGCCCGCTGAACGAGAAGTTCAGGTGCGGCTTGTCCAGCCAGGTGCGCGGGAAGCGAATCGCCTCCGGATTGCCCCCGCGGGCCACACGCTCGATCACCGGGCCGCCGGGATAACCCAGTTCGAGAATGGCGGCAACCTTGTCGAAGGCCTCGCCGGCCGCGTCGTCGGTCGTTTGCCCGAGCAGCTCGATATCGAGAAAGTCGCGTACCAGGTAGATCGAGGTGTGCCCGCCGCTGACCACCAGCGCCACGGCCGGCCACGGCGGCACCTCGGATAGCAACGCCGCACTCGTCGCGTGCGCTTCGATGTGATCGACCGGCACCAGCGGCAGCTCATACGCCAGCGACAGCACCTTCGCCGCCGTCACGCCGATCAGCAGCGAGCCGACCAGCCCTGGTCCGTCGGTCACCGCAATCGCGTCGAGGTCGGGATACCAGATCCCGGCCCGCGTCAACGCTTCCTCAATGATCGGTCGAACCTGCTCGATATGCGCCCGGGCGGCAATCTCCGGCACCACGCCCCCGTACTTCGCGTGCAGCGCCACCTGCGAGCTGACGAGATTGGAGCGCACCTCGCGCCCATCCACAACCACCGCGGCGGAGGTCTCATCACAGGACGTTTCGATGCCGAGAATCGTAGACGTCACAATCGGATTACTCCGGTTCTCCGAAATCAAAGGTAGTCTGATTATTTGGTTTTTTCTGCGAAATGCCACGCCAGATTTTCGAGCCGGCTTTCGATTTCGAGCAAAAAATCAACCAGTAGAGTCGCTGACCTGAATTTGGAATAGGCTCGTATTCGAACTCCGTGTATCCCAATTTCTCAATCTGATGCCGGTACAGTTTCAAGAACGCTTCAACCCACCGTTGCCTGGGTGTATTGTCTCTCAGGCCGCGCCAGTCGGCCCCGGGACCTAACACACGATCAAGATTCGAGCTTGGATTGTCCCAATAGTACACCTCCCAGTTGCGGAGGATATCTAGGCGGTCTGGGAAGAATATGATCAGGTCGGCACGTCTCGTGGCAAGTGTATTCAGTGTTTCATAGTCGAGGTGGAGACCATAGGGGTCGAGGAAAGCCATCGAAAGAGTGTTCGGAGGTATCGCGGCGACGACATCATGTATTTTGTCGTTTGCATCGCCGTGTAATACTTGAGTGGCAACCTTCAACTCCATGCGGTCGAGGCGCGCCTTGAGCGCCTGGCACTTCCGTTTGTCTTTGTCGCAAAAGTGAAGGCCGTCAAACGGGTGAGTGGCCTGCGCCGCGATTAGCGGTGAACCCCAATCCAATCGGCCGGATTCCTTGAGTCGTTCCACTCCGGCTCCGGCGAATAGATCGATGTAGTGGAGACCGGCCCATGGCTTGGGCTTCATCGCGGCAGTGAATGCATCGATGTACCGGAGGAGGAAGTGATGTTTGTCACGTGACCATTCACCCACGTTCGGAATGAATAATCCATCATCCTTGGGTGAAGATAGTTTAAGCACGCATCGGTTCCCCATGAAGCGGTGCCGGCATCTCATCCCACGTTTGCCCATCCAGTTCCCGACCCGCGTGTTTTTTATTTATGCCGCCCCATTGTTTGAAGAAAAACGGCACGCCGCGAGTTATGCACCGATCGCGGATATTTCTGACCCACTCCGGGTTCATGGGACGCGCTCCGGGGCCGGATTCGCCGCCGACGATTACCCAATCGATACCCGCCAGTGATAAGCGCGTGATCGGACCGAGCAACGGTTCCAGTGACAGGAACTTGATCTTCGCACGCGTTGTACGAAGGTCTTGAACACGATGTATGACCGTGGCGTTTTCGACGCTGGTTCCCATCCAGATGTTGGATGTCCAGGTCAGATGCTTGGAATACTGGGCGGCGATTTGCGGGCGTTTCGTCAAGATCTGAAATGTATGCCGCGGACAGCGATTCATAACTTCGAAGACGCTTTGAACGAATCCCAGGGGGACATCTTCGTGAAAGAGATCGCCCATCGAGTTCACGAAGACCAGACGCGGGGCCTTCCATCCGCGCGGATCCTCGATTGCGCTGTAATCAAGAAACAACGTGCCATTCCAACGACCATCCGAGTCGATCACGCGCAGGTAGTTGGCGGCCCGCCCGGGATCCAGGCCTTGGCTTCTTGCGCTACGCGCCATCGCGGCGAGTCGCTTAGCCATTCGTTCGGCATAGCAGTTCTTGCACCCGGCACTGACCTTACTACAGCCAACAACCGGGTTCCAGGTTGAGTTAGTCCACTCGATTCCCGAAAAATGAGCCATGCGTGACCTCACGATTCCGAATGTTACCAAACAAAAGCCGTACACGCAAGGTGCGAGTAAGTTTTTTCAGCAAACAGGCTGTTGAGATATACTGCTTTCAGACCGTAAAACTTGCATCGCCCCGTCCAAGTTGCCGTAAGAGTATCAAACTGCTACGTTTAGGGAAAGGGTTGATAGATCGGGTTATCACACTTGCCGTGTTGAGTGCGTATAGTCCAGGCAAAGCGTATGGCAAAGACACAAAAAAACAGGCGACCCGATATTGCAGATCGGAAGCATACAGACGACATCGTCTCGCCTGTATTGGGGCAGAAGCCCGAGTCCAAGCTATCGCGGTCTTGCGAGCCGCCCGTGGTGGCGTTCGTTTCGCTCGGCTGCGTCAAGAACCTGGTCGATTCCGAGAAGATGCTCGGGCAACTTGCCGAGTCCGGAGCAATCATCAGCGGCGACGAGTCGGCCGCCGACACAATCGTCGTCAACACCTGTGGGTTTCTCGAAGCGGCGCGGGCCGAGTCGCTTGAAATCCTCGCGGAGCTTGCCCAGCGTAAACGCAAGGGCAGGTTGCGGCGAATCGTCGTCGTCGGCTGTCTCGTGCAGCGCGACGGCGAGAAGTTGCTGGAAGCGGTGCCCGAGATTGACGCACTCGTCGGTGTAAACAACCGCGAAGACGTGGTGCGAGCTGTCTCACAGCGCGACCATGACGAAGCAACCAGACTTTACCTGGGCGACTATCACCCGCAACCGTGGTCGGACCGGGCTCGGCTGCGCCTGACGCCGCGGCATTATGCGTACGTGCGCATCGGCGAAGGCTGCAACCAGAAGTGTACGTTCTGCACTATCCCCGCGATCCGCGGACCGCTGCGGAGCAAGACGCCGGAGGAATTGGTTGGCGAGTGTCGCGAGTTGATCGCCGACGGGGCGCGCGAGCTGATCCTGATCGGTCAGGATACGACCGGCTACGGGCGAGACCTCGGCTACGAGCCGGGGCTGGTGGGTTTGCTGCGTAGGCTCGACGCCGAGTGCGACGGCGCCCGCTGGATTCGCCTGATGTACTGTTATCCATCGGTCATGACCGACGCGATGATCGACGCGATCGCGGAGTGCGAGCGGGTGGTCAAGTACGTGGATATCCCGCTCCAGCACATCAACGACCGCGTGCTGAGGGCGATGCGCCGCCGGGTGACGCGTAAGCGGACAGAGAAGCTGCTCGAAAAGGTCCGCCGGCGCATCCCCGGCGTCACGATCCGCACGACATTCATCGTCGGCTTCCCTTCCGAGACGGAGGCCGAATTTGCCGAATTGCTCGACTTCGTCCGCGATTTCGGCTTCGACGCGCTCGGCACGTTCAAGTACTCGCGCGAACTAGACACGCCGGCCGGCCGCATGAAAAACCAGCTCGACGAGGCCCTCAAGCAGCAGCGCTACGACCAACTGATGCTTACGCAACAGAAAATCGCGCTGGCCGCCGCCGGAAAACGCGTCGGGCGGGAGTTTGAAGTTGTCGTGGACAACCAAGCTGAGGATGGCCGTTTAATAGCCCGCCACGCCGGCCAAGCGCCGGAGGTCGACGCGGTCTGCCTGATTGATAGCGACAAGTTTGGATCCGGTGACTACATACCGGTGCGTTGCATCGACAGCGACGGCTACGACTTGATCGTCTGCCCGACACGGAGCGCACTTCCTTGATGGCCGAGTGGTCCATCGCTTCGCAGAAGCGGTAAGTCACTCATCCAATCAGAGCCCTGATTACAAGGCGTCCGCCGCCGTTGCATTGTCGGTGTCTGACCGTCCCGGTATCATTTTACAATGAGTGGTAACATGGGGTGTAGTCTCAGGAAGGCGTGAATCGATGGGTGTGAAACCTGCCGAACGTGAAGACGCACAGGTGCGGTCGTCGGCACAGTCTCAGCGTCCGCTCAAGCCGTTGGTCAAACGCGTGTTGATCCTCGGGCTCGACGGCGCGACGTGGGACGTGCTCGACCCGATGATGGCCGCCGGTCGCATGCCGGCATTGAAGAAGTTCGTCGAGGGCGGGGCGGCGGGTGTTTTGCACTCGACCAAGCCCCCGATCACGCCGGCCGCCTGGACGACGTTCATGACCGGCAAGGGCCCGGGCCGGCATGGGATCATCGATTTCGAGAAGTACCACGTGCACACGCACGAGCTGACCTTCAACAGCACCTTCGAAATCCGCGAACAGACGCTCTGGGAGCTACTGAGCGACAAAGGCCTGCGCGTCGGCAGCATCAACGTGCCGATGACCTACCCGCCCACGCCGGTCAACGGCTTCATGATCAGCGGCTTCGAGACGCCCAGCACCGACGCCGAGTTCACGTATCCTCCCGAACTCAAACAGGAGATCATGCGTGAAATCCCGAATTACAGCTATCGCACGAACTGGCAGCGCAAAGCGTTCGGCGGCCTCGACGTCCTCAAGCTGAACCTCGACTACATCTGCAACAGCTTCGACCAGGGTTCGCGGCTAACGACGTATTGCGGCGACAAGTACGGCTGGGACGTGATGATGATCGTCTACAAGCTGGTGGACAATCTCCAGCACAAGGCCTGGAAATATCTCGACCCGCGATTCAATCACAAATACCCGCGCGAGGCCGAGATGGCCGCCCAGTGCTTCAACCGACTCGACAACGCGCTGGCCAGGCTGTTCGAATACGCCGAGCGAAACGAAGCCCTGACGCTGATCATGTCCGACCACGGACACGGCAGTCTCGACGGCAAGGCCCAGCCGAACCTGCTACTCCACCAGTGGGGTTACCTGGCCCTGCGCAGCCCCTGGCAGCAAGCCAGCCAGCGCGCCGGCTATTGGATGCACCGGCTCACCAAGGGCAAAGCCAACCGGTTCCAGCAAGGCAGCCGCGGCATCGAACGTGACTTGGCCGTCGATTGGTCGCGCACGCGAGCCTGCGTCATGCACGCCGGCATCTTTGGCTTTTTGTACATCAATCTCAAGGGCCGCGGACCGATCGGGATCGTCGAACCCGGCGACTACGAAAAGCTCCGCGACGAACTCGTCGAGCGGCTGCGATCCGCCAAGAC
>JAUWNI010000165.1 GCA_030612705.1 Phycisphaerae bacterium
AAACCCACCGCTCCCCAAAGCCGCGCGCTAACCCTGCTCGGCGTATCCCACACCCTGTAGCCAGAAACCGCGCACTCTGAATGCGCGTAACCTGTTTACATGAAGGGCCTTATCACGATCCCTCAAGAGAAGTTCGGTCTAAAGAAGTGGGCCACCCAATCAACGATGATCCATCAAATCAACGTTGACAGAGCACTAGTTTATATTCAGACAAGGCTCAGAACGTTACCGGCGGGGGCTTTTCGATCGTATCGCCGAACTGCTGCTTGACGATCGCGGCAGCCTCGTCGCGACCGAAACGCAGCGCCCCGTCGGTGTCGCTCGGGGGACTCGACGTCGGCGCGGGCGTATCCGCCGGCGGTGACGACTCGTGGTGCAGGTGCACTGTCTGTGTCGGGAAGGCGAACTCGACGCCGAGACGATTGGCCAAACGAACGATGTCCAAAAACAGCCGATGCCGTTCGCGTAGCTCGGTCGACCAGTCGGGCGTTTCGTGGAAACAGTACAGCAGGATATTGATTGCCGAGGCGGCGAATTCGTTCACGTAGACGTGGAAGTAATCCTTACGGGTGTACGGATGTTTGCGGATTAGCTCACGAATACCTTCGCAAAAGGCCTCAAGCCGGTCTGGCGTCGTTGAGTATGTGACCGAAACCTTGCACGAAATCCGCCGATAGCGCCGCCGGCCCATGTTGTCGACACGGGAATTCATGATTTCGGAGTTCGGTACGGTGATTTGCGAGTTGTAGAACGTGCGCAGCCGGCTGCTGCGTAGCCCGACCGATTCGACCGTGCCCTCCACGTCGCCAACCTTGACCCAATCGCCGACCTGGAACGGCCGATCGAGCACGACGTTGACCGAGCCGAAGAAGTTTTTCAACGTATCCTGCGCGGCCAGGCCGAAAGCCAAACCACCGAGCCCGAAACCGGCCAGCAGCGGGCCGATCTGAAACCCGAACGCCTTGGCGACGAACAGGAACCCGAGCGCGACGACCAGCACCTTCCCCGACTTATGCATCAGCGGGACGAGTACGTCGTCGAGGCGTGACGACGTGCGGGCCGCTCGTGCCGAGAAGTACCCGGCCGCCACGTCTAGTAGGCGGTAGATCGCCAGCATGCCGACGACCACCGTGAATATCTTCAAGCACCTTCCGGTCCAGCCGATGACGGTGCCACCCAGATCAAGGAACTGGAGCCCGCCCCACCACGCCGCCAACATCACCAGCGTGGACGTCGGCAGCAGCGCCTTGCGCAGGACGCGTGGCAACATGGCCGCGCCTTCCGTGCTCAGCAAACGTCGGCTCGCGATCGGCAGAAGGAAAGCACAAAGCGCGCGGACAGCCAGCCCGATGACCAGGATCAGACCAAGACCGACCCACTGCCACATCTGCAAGCCGCCCAGCGGATACTTGAAGCGGGTCGGCACCCAGTACTCGCGCACGTGGAGCGCCGGCAGCCTCCAGAACGAGACGCGATCGCCGACGTACCCCGGCAGAATCGGTTTCTTCTCGAATGCTTCGTATAGCCGCTCGATGTCGCGTACCGTCTCTGCCGTGAAGAGCCACTCACCAGCACGTGCACCGATCCGCATGCGATCGATTTCGATGCGGCCGGCGGTGTGCTTGAGGATCGTGTACGGCTCGGCTCGCTCCGGATCACTGTCGACATCCTGCAAAACGATGACCTTGTGGCGATAGAGCACCATCAGCAGTTTTCCCGCCAACGGATAGGCGAGGCTGCTTTCCGTCTCGCTTGTCAGGCGCGACAAATCGAAGCAGTCCACGGCGGTGGCGAGGTCGTATTCGCTTATCGCCGACAGAAACTGGTTCATCGTGGCCTGTGGCGAGCTTGTGTCGCGGCGCGGTGTCAGCGTCGCGAGCGGAGCAACAGGGGTTTGCCCTTGCTCAACCTCCTGTTCCGCGCGTTTTTCGATCGCATCGATCATGTCCGGGATACGCTTGACCGTTGTCGCGGAGAAACGCCAGCACCCGTCGGTCTGCCTGACGACGATGATCAATAAAGGATCACTGCCGATGGTTACCGTCTCGATATCCGGCGTGGGCTCTTTCGCCAGGGTTTCACGATCGAACTTTCCGTCGGCTCGCAGCAGGGCGAGGATCGCGGCGAGATTGTCCGCGAGGTCGGGTCCCAACTCCTCCACATCCTCCGATTCGATCAGCGAGAAGTCGAGGCAGTTCATCGCGTCGGCATACGCCGCCGTGTCCTTTTTTGCATTGGTGACGCTGACGAGGAAGTACTCCATCAGGTGGTACGGGGAGCGCAGCCAATTGACTTCCTCGCCGGCCTCAGGCGGGGTGCTCGCCTCTGGCACAGGGCCTTCGACTTCGGCCAGCCGGGCCAGCTCATCGAGTCTGTCGTGCATTTCGGGGATACCGGCAACGGTGGACGCCGCGAATTGCCACAAGCGATGGCGGCTGCCTTCTCGCGGCTCTTCCTGCCGTTCGAGCGTGAGCAAGAGCGGGTCTTTGCCGATGGTCTGGGGCGGGGCGGCCGGATCGTCCTCAAGAGTCGCGAGGTCGAAGTGTCCTTCCTTCTCCAGACGGTTCAGGATGTTCGCCAATTGCGTGACGTACTCAGTCGCACGCTCGCGGCGTACTTCTTCGTCCACCTGGGCGAAGTTCAGGCAGCGGGCAGCTTCGTCGAATCGCGCCTGCTCCAGAGCGTCGTGGAAAAACTGCACCATGCGCGCCGGCGAGGGCAGCGGGTTCGGCTCCTGGGCCTCGGCAGAGGCGGGTTGCGTCACCGCCGGTTGAGACGCTGGCGGCTCAGCGATCACTTGCCGTGCCCTGGCGGACGGAACGACGAAGAGGAGTGTCATTAAACCACATGTAACGGCAGCAAGTGCACCTATGAAAACCGCTCGTGAAGAGCCGCGGGCTGCAGCCCGTGCGGCGCCGCGCGAACTGAAGTCCGCGACTCTTTGGATTTTGCTACCGTCTCGAAACACACGTATTGTTTTCGTGGACTGAATCATTCCCAACCCTGCCCGGTTGTTCAAAGGCTGCGCGATACGCGCGACAGCGATAATCTACGGGCTTCGGGACCCACTCACAACCGACGCCGATGGATCCGGTTACCGGACGGTGGCTCGAGAATCCGATTGGCGAGTGAAAAACATCTTGGTAGCGTTGTTCATGATGCCAATTCCCCCCGATAACATCGGCCGCCAATCCGGCGTCGGCAGGTCGCGATTTATTACTGGACACGGTTTGCGAGCGTCAAACGTCGTCGACGGAAATCACTATTGACGGGCGGTTTCGTGGCCTAGAATTAAGCAGCCGGACGCAAACACGACCGGCCGGTTGCCGCCGAGGAGGGGCAAGCTATGAAGCGACGTATCGATCAATCCCTTTTGGCATCGTGTTTCCTGAGCCTCGTGCTGTTGGCCGTCGGCGGCTGCCCGCTGGCAGCGCCGCCGGTGAACGACATCATGCTCGGACCCGAGCCGGGTACCTACTACGTCGAGCGGCTTGACGGCAAGCTGTTCTACTACCAGTTGGAGCGGGTGCGCGGCGAGGATGGCAACTGGGTCCTACTGAACGAGGACGGCGATTGGTATGAGGGCACGGGTTTCTACGAACTTTCCGAAGACTACGACTGGTCGTGGGATGAAGACGCCGAAGGTCTAACCCTCGACGAGCTGATCCAACTTCACGATCCCCCCCCGCCGGCACCGTGAGTAGCGGCCGACGCCCCTGGCGGCCGCGGATGTTTCGATGATTCTACGTTCGGTACGGGCCCCGGACGCTACACCTCAATTGATGGGTGCCATGCCCAAGCCGAAGGCGCGGGCATGTTTCTCGACTAAGGAGCCGCGGGCTTCAGGCCCGCAGCTCTTCGCGGTTTCCCATAGTCGACAGTATTTGTGAAACGTAGCACTAATGCACGCCGTGCAGCATCGGTCGGAGGATGCGTATCATCAGTAGCATCATGACGGTTGCCACTGCCGCGACGATGCCGAAAATCAGGAAGTACGCGTTCGGCGTCATGTCACCCCAGTAGCCGCCGGCGAAATGTGCCAGCCAGTTGGCGACACCGCCGGTAGTAAGGAACCACAGCCCCATGAACAAGCCGACGTACTTCGGCGGGGCCGCCTTGGTGACGAGCGAGAGCCCCACCGGTGAGAGGCAGAGTTCGCCGATCGTGAGCAGCAGATAGAACAGCAACAGCCAGCCGATGCTGACGCGCAAGAGCGAGGACTGACGGTAGATTGAGGTCAGAGCTTCACAAAACCGCGGTTCGGCACCGTTGGCGAGCAACTGAGCCCGGTCTCTCACCGAGAGTATCCCGGTGGTGGTAAGCGTGCGAGCGTCCGGATCCCAGGTCACTTTTTGCACTTGCTCCTCGCCATTTTCCTCGGTGGGCCACCCGGCGATCGACGTGATGTCTACAACCTCGGGCGGTAGCGTTACCTGGACCTCCCAGGTGGCATCCTTCGCCATCTGCTTGGCCTTCTTGGCCAAACGTATCTCTTCGGCGCGCTCTTCAGCCCGCTCGGCCAAGTCCTCGACCGCCTGTTGGTACGCCTCGGGGCTCGACACGCCGAGGCCGTGCATCCAGTCGAGATCGGTGAGCACGCCGCTCATGTGCAACGTGCCGCTTTCGTAGCGCAGCCGCGTGGCGCCGTAGAACACGCGTTTCTCTTTTCCGTTGTCCTGCACTTCCAACGTATATATCCCACCGGCCTCGTCTGTCTGAAGACCCTCGGGGAGTGTGGACAACGCCGCGCTGGTTGGTTTGTCTTCCGAAGCGCCGGCGGCGAGCATCGCGCCGTATGCGAGCGTGGCGAAGAAGACGCCCATCGCCATCTTCATCGGCGTGGAAGGCTGTAACCTACGCTTGTCGAGAAACGTCCACAGGATGGCGAAGAGGGGCGCGAGGGCGACGATATAGAAGGGATTGAACGATTGCGACCAGGCGGCGGGCATGCTCCAGCCGGACAATCCGCCCGGCGTGTTCGCGGCCTCCATCGTCTCGTTTCCGATCAGGATTTCGGGGGTGGTTGCCTGGAACACATGGAGATTGGAGTGTTTCTCCGCCCAGAGGTTCATCACGTTGGCGGCTTGTTCGAACCCGATCCAGAAGAGGATGCAGAACACGCAGATGACCACGAGCACGATGCTGCGATCGCGATAGACGTGGCTGGGAACCTCTTTAACAGGCTGTTGGGCCGACTGCTCGGTTTCTTGAGACGTCGGCGTCTCGGGTGCCGCTTCTTCGGCGGCGATTTGCCTCGTTCGTCGCTCGACGGAGCCCATGCCGAGCACGTACACGATCAATCCCAGGACCATCCCCACGCCGGCGGCTCCGAAGCCCCAGTGGTAGCCGTAATTCGGATTGTCGGCCAACCAGCCGCAGATAAGCGGGCCGATGAAAGCGCCGAGATTGATACCCATGTAGAAGATGGTAAACGCACTGTCGCGGCGTTCGTCGTCGGTGCGGTAAAGCGCCCCCACCTGGGTCGAGACGTTCGGCTTCAGGAGACCGACGCCCCCGATTAGGAAGCCCAGGCCGGAATAGAAAAATAGCATAGGCTCAAACGCCAGCAGGAAGTGACCGATCGCGATGAGAATGCCGCCGACAAAAACGGACCAGCGCGCCCCCAGGAGTTTGTCGGCGAGGATGCCGCCGATCACGGGCGTAACGTAGACCAGGGAGGCGTACCACATCATGACCGTGGACGCTTCCTTCTGGCTCCAGTACAGGTAGTTGACCATGTAGAAAATCAACAGGGCCTTCATCCCGTAGAAGCTGAAGCGCTCCCACATTTCGGTGAAGAACAGCGTGAATAGGCAAGTCGGGTGACCGAGAATCTCGCCGGGCCGTCTTTTGACCGCGGCGTCAGCGAACGGTTGGCTGGACACTAGTGAGCTCTCCCTGAATGGCACACGTGATCGCCCGCGACCATTGATGCTTCACACGAACCTCGCCAAGGCCTTGGTCGCGGCGGCGTTCCCTCGCGCTCGAAACGTTGTCAGAGCATATGGGAAACCGAGCCACGCGGCCAGCCGGTGAGTCAGCGAGGATCAGCGTCGGGTGCATGACATCTATAGAAGCGGGTGTTATCAAGGCTCCGGTTCATGGTTTCGCTTCAGGAGGTGAGGTGTGTGTTACTTATTCTCGCGATTTGTGTGGAAAAGCGGCCAGAGGTGGCGGGAGGGGAAAGCTCACCACCGCCCGGCCGCTCTTCGCATTCCATGGGAGGCGTCTCTGACATCTGTTTATACAAATGTGCCAACCGAGGGTTGCAATACTCTTTTTACAGCCGTGATTTCCCGAGAGGCAACTACCAACTTAGCGCGGCTGTGGGCCGCAACCAAGGGACATGGGGATTGACGATTGACGATTGACGATTGGGGATTATTGTTGGGCTGCGCAGTTGAGATCACCTACTTTGAACTCTGGACGGGGGGTGGCACGGTCAAGCAAAGCTTGGCCGTGGTTGGCGCTCAACACGCACGGCATGGCTGCGCCAGACCGTGTCACCCCCCGCGGCGTGAAAATAATCTTCGCGGGAAGCGAAGAAAACCATCGTTAGTAGTACAGGGCCACACCAGCGTGGCCATGCCAACCATGGATTGGGGGTGGTTCGGGCGTCTCGTCCGAGATACACACGGGCGGGACGTCAGTGTTACACATGTAGCGGCCGGCGCCTCGCCGGCCGTCGAATCGAGAACCCACGTTCGGAGAACGTGGGCCACCCAACCACCCAACCACCCAACATAAGATGTGGGACCGGTTTTCAACCGGTCAATGCTTCACCCGCTACTTTACCTCGGTGAGGCGCACCGCCGAGCGGTGTTTGGCGGCGAGCATGGCGGCCTCGAGGACGCGCTGGGTTTCGTACGCGTCGGCGAAGTTCGGGATGGGGATGATCGGGTTCTCGCCGGCCAGTACCGCCATCATCTCGGCCACCATGTTCACGAAGGTGTGCTCGTAGCTGATGCCGTGGCCTTCGGGCCACCAGGCGCCGGCGTAGGGATGGTTCCCCGCCGAGGTACACATGATTCGCCGCCAGCCGGCGGTTCGCTTGTCCTCGGTATTGTCGTAGAACCACAACAGGTTCATGTCCTCAAATGAGAAACGCAGGGCCCCCAGCTCGCCGTTGATCTCGATCGTGTTGCTGACCTGATGCCCGATGGCCAGCCGGCTGGCCTCGAAGCTGGCGACCGTACCGCCCGTCATCCGTCCCAGAAACAGCGTGCAGTCGTCCACGTCGCTCTTGCCGACGGACTTCTTGCTTCGTCGGCTGCGCGAGCGCCCGCCGGTCTTCGCCGGTGCCCCGATCAGCTCACGTTCTGGAATAAACGTTTCGGAGACGGCCCCGGAAATCTCGGTAAACTCCTGCCCGGTGATAAACCGAGCCAGGTCGATGATGTGCGAATTCAGGTCGCCGTGAGCGCCCGAGCCGGCGTATTTCTTCTGGAACCGCCAACCCAGCGGCACCTCCGGCCCACCCCAATCCTGAAGGAAAGACGCCCGAACGTGATAGAGCCGCCCCAACCGGCCCTCCTTAACCAACTGGTGCGCCAGCGCCACGGCCGGACATCGCCGGTAGTTGAACCAAACGAAGGTTTTATGCTTACGGACTCTGGCGGCGGCGTTGCGCATCGTGCGGGCTTCTTTGAGCGTCGAGGCGAGCGGTTTCTCGCAGGCCACGTGCTTGCCCGCCGCCAGGGCCGCGACGGCCTGCTCGGCGTGCATGTAGTTGGGAGTGCTGATGTCGATCAGGTCGATTGCCGGGTCTTTGATGATTTCCTTCCAGGAAGTGCTGTACTTTTTCCACTCCCAGCGGTCCGCGAACGGGGCCAGCGCGATCAGATCCAGCCCGACGATGGTATGCATGAAGGGCCGAATCGGGACGTTAAAAAAGCGGCTCGCCTTCAAATAGGCGTTGCTGTGCGCGCGTCCCATAAACTTTTGACCAAGAAGTGCAATATTGCAGGTGGATGACATTTAACTTCCTTGCCTGGAACACGTACGAGTCATACCCGGAGCGGGATCGCTTACGGAGATATACGTCATCTTGATTGGCCGAACCGTGCCGCACACATCTTACCCAAATGTTGTGCCTAACCGAGTTTAACGCGGTTGTCAAGATGTGCCCCCGCACTTCCAGGGGATCGGGTGCCTAGTACTCTGTCACACCTCAATTTGCGGGTAGCGTCGGACCCGCGCGGCCGCCGTAGATAGCCGAACGCCTCCCGATGGCCCACGTCGGCCCCGGGGGGCCGCCCCAACGACCCGAAACCCAGGGTGTGCCGGAGCCCAAGTAGGCGGAGGGCCGTGGGGCTCAGGGGTGAGGATACCGGTTTGGGCGCAAATTTTGTTGGGCCCCGCAGCCC
>JAUWNI010000023.1 GCA_030612705.1 Phycisphaerae bacterium
CCCCCGCCCCCCCCCCCCCCCGGGGGGTCCCCCCACACCCCGCGCCGCCCCGCCCCCGCCCGCTACTTCATTCCCACCCCGTAGTGACTTTTGCGGCGGACTGTTAACACAACGTCATCTCGTGCACGATGTGCTCGGCAAGTGCCGCGGTGGTCCGGGTGTCGAAATCAAGAGAGTACCCAGCGGACGAAGCGCGCTGAATAATCAGGTTCGTTACCTTTCCGGCTTTCTGTTCGGACGCTGGTACGAACTCTTCGCGCACCAAACTGCCCGGAAGACGACCCACGTCCCTGGCCAGCAAGATAAGCACATGTTCACAGGAGCTTGTCGCCTGGTTTATTGCAGTTGAAATTGATCTACTGCCCGGCGTCGTCTCAACGGAAGAAGCCCGATCAGCGAGTTTGTGCATTATGTGCCGACCAAGACCAAGTTCTTGATCGAGCAATCCGTTCTCGGCCACAAGCCTTACCTGCTCACCATCAGGTCTTCTGACGCAGAACCCGCCTACCGATTCCGATGACGCTTTCCCTTGCTTCACATGTGGGCGGCGCGGTGTTTGAGGCCGGAACGCCGCGTCAACGATGTCCACAATCTCATCGTCACTGAATGGATCCACGGCGTAATACAAAATCCGCTGTTCTCGATAGGCGGATTCCCACCGACAGCGACGAGAGGCAATCACAACTATCCTCATCAACGGCTTGGCAGCCCCGATCCGCCCCGCTAGTTCCGGGCCGTGTTCATCAAATGAATCCGCGGCGATCATCAGCACGTTACAGTCGGGATCTCGTTGGAGTGCCGGGCCGACGTCTCCCAGGCCCTCCGCGATAGTGACGTGACAGCCCAGCGACAGCAGTTGCGCGGATTGCTCACACGCGGAGATCTTGTCCCCGTTGGCGAGAACTACACGCCGTAGCTTGCAGCTCTTGGCCTCCTCCTCAAACCTGGTCGGGCGTATGCGGGCAATCCATCCGTTCCCACACGGGTCGTCCCACAACACCGACGGATTCTCGAACAACAACTCATTACTCGCAACGATCTCTCCCGAGATCGGCGACGGTACGGTGATGTGCGACCTGCCCGCGATGGTTACCCCCGCCAACGGCAACCCTTGGTAGACCATCCAGCCGACCCGCGGAGGCCAGACGGCCTCAACGGTCCCGCCCGGCGCGCGGGGCAACATGGCACCGACCCGCGGAGCTTTGCCCTTTACCGGCTGAAACCACGATTCGCCCCAATAGCGGAACTCCTGTGCTACGGGAACACATCGCGGAATACTCGAGGATACATCGCCGTATTCCGTCGGTTTCTCGATTTCCCGGGGTCGTAGCAGTCTTTGGACAGATCGCGTGATGATGCCGGGTGTGAAGGGTTTCGTCACGTAGTCCACGGCTCCCAAACGCATCGCCGATGCCGCGCTCGCCACGTCTGGATAACCGGTGATAATGATCACCGGGACATCCGGCTTCGTCTCGCGCAGCTTCTCAAGGAACTCGAACCCGTTCATCTGTGGCATTCTGATGTCGAGCAGGACGGCGGCGTAGTCATGCTCAACGGCCAGGTTCAACCCTCTCCGGGCATCGTTGACCGTTTCTACCTGGTATCCCTTGGCTGTGAGTACCCGCTGACAACCCCGACAGATAGTCTCCTCGTCATCCACAACAAGCAACTTTGTATCATTGAACATAGCATTACTCCCACGGTATCCGTATGGGCTTGCCGCTATCAGTCCGCCGCAAAAGCCATGTAGCGGCCTGCGCCTCGCAGGCCGTACGCCCAAAGCGGCGTTTCCGGCCTATTACGGCCGGCGAGGCGCCGGCCGCTACAATCTATAGGCGCCGCCGACCTTTACACCGGACTGTTAGAGACCCGCTGCCGATCGCGACTCTGTTCTATATGCTTATAACCATCCCTGGAGTTTATCGGGTGGAAGCATGTTACGAACAGCCTGCGTGATAGTATCCGGCGTGAAGGGCTTCGTAATGTAGCGCGCGGCGCCCAAACGCTTCGCGGATTCCTCACTTTCCGGGCTCGGAAAGCCGGTGATGATGATCACCGGAACATCGGGCTTCGTTTCGCGCAGCTCCTCGAGGAACTGAATCCCGTCCTTGTCCGGCATCTTGATGTCGAGCAGAATGGCATCGAAGTCCCATTCTCGGGCGAGGCTCAGCCCCTCATTGGCGTCGGTGCTCGTCCGCACCCGGAAGCCTTCACGGGCCAGGACACGCCGACAGCCGCGGCAGACGACGTCCTCATCGTCCACGACCAACAATTGTGTGTCTTCTATCATGGCTTAACTCCGGTGATACTGGTTGAACTTTCTCGTTAATGCATACGTGCAGTATCCGTGCCAAACGGCACGCGGGAACCGCGGAGATCGCACAGCCGCGCGTATGCCGGACCTCAAACCGTTTGAGCGCGGGGCTCCGTCGACGACGTGAACCACAGCAGCGCTGCCGACACGTAGACGCCTCCCAGAGCCGGGCAGGGCACATAACTGTTTATCATATAATGACTTGCGACGCGGCGGCTTCGCATTTGGACTGTGGGGTAGTAAGTGCGGCCCGTAGACCGAGCAAGCCGTATATCGTGTTTGCCACGTTATGAATCCCGCTCGGCGTTTGGATCCCGCGGACGGCAAACCTCCATAGTGTCATAGGCTGCCAGCCCTTTTATGTATGATGGGCGTATACAGTGTATAGTAGTCCGCCACAAAAGTCGGCGGCGCCCATGGACTGTAGCGACCGACAAACTGTAGCGGCCGACCCCTGTGTCGGCCGTGGAGTACGGGAAAACAGCCGCTCACGGGATCGGCCGACTCGGGAGTCGGCCGCTACATGACTTCTGTGGCGAACTGATAAGGGCAACAACGGCGGGTTTCCAGGAAAAGTCACCCTGGTGTCTAAACGCCGGTCGAATATTGCAGCGCCTGGCGGGTGAAAAGTGCATCGCCTGATCTGTTGTGGATAGGGTAAGGGATGGGTGGTTGTTCTGTCGAGGGGGGATCACGGTTTCAGATCTTGGCAGGCGGCTGCGGGGGCGCGGCGGGCCTCTTCGCTGGAGGGGAAGAAGCCCCAGGAGGGAGTGTGGGGGCTGAAGGCGACCAAGGCGGGAGCCTGAAGACGGAGCCGGTTCCCCCACGGAGGGGGTCTACTCGTTGACACCGCCCACGCGGCCCGGCGACAATGCGGACCGGACGCCGCTGTGGCGGTCAACTCGCATAGGAGCAAGCTATTATGGCCAACGGCTTTATCAGTCCGTTGAAAAACGGGACTGGCTCCGAGCCCAACCGCCCTGGCGCCGCCGACACAACGGTCCCGCGAGGTGCCTGTACCCTTTTTCCTCACGCCCGGCCGAACAACTTCCTCACGTACGTCAACGGCCACCCGGCCGATTTGGGGGCTCGCGGCCGGCGACGTCGTGGACCTCAACAACTCCGGCGCGACGTAGGCGGCCGACCACCCCGCCCACATCGGCCCCCTCCCGGTTGACCGCCCCAGAAAACACAAAGTTGAGAAGAAGAGAGGACATAAACAGGTGGCTGTGGGGCTGTCAAAGAAGTCGATCGGTGTGCAAGACATGCCCACTTTCGCTCTTAAGAACCCCAGTGAACGTACGCCGGTGCGCGTTTTTCAACAGCCCCACTGTCCCCATTTATTCTCAGGCCCGGTTAGCGCACAAAACCGAGTCGCGATCCTTGTATACGGTCCGACGGACATTAACATGAGGGGCGTGCAGAGGGAGGAGACCGTGGTTGGCTTCTTCGCGGTCTCCGACGAAGCCTTGCGCCCTAATGACGGTCCCTGATCGAGGTGACCAAAGTAAACGCGGATGAAACCGATGCCGACGACGAAAAAACTCGCGGAGCTGTTCAGGGCACTCTCTGCTGAGGATGTTGGCAGCGCGACCGCCATCGCTGCGCAAATATGCAAGGGTGAGGAAAACAAGGGACATCGTTCAGCGGCACGCATTCTACGTGGCGCCCTGAATTCGAACGGAAGCTCGACTCACGTTGCGGACACGGTCGCCGCTTCCGAAACACGTAACGGTTCCGGCGTTCTTTCGACAGCCATCGTACGCCTTTCGACCGATGTTCACTTGTCGGATGTCGTCCTTGTACCCAGCGCCCGGCGGGAGCTTCAAGGCGTAATACTCGAATGGAAGCACCGGGAGCGGCTCCGCAGACGCGGCATCTTGCCCCGGGCGAAGCTGTTGTTCCATGGCCCGCCCGGGTGTGGAAAGAGTCTTACAGCAAGAGCCCTCGGACTCGAACTCGGCATCCCGACCTACCTCGTGCGGTTTGACGCCGTGATCGGAGCATATCTCGGACAAACTGCGATTCATCTCCGGCAGCTTTTCCACTTTGCGGAAACGACTCCTTGCGTTCTGCTCCTCGACGAGCTGGACGCGCTCGGCAAGCGACGCGGAAGCCCGCTCGATGTCGGTGAACTGGACCGCATCGTTATCGCTTTGATGCAGGAGCTTGAGCACGCGAGGCCAACGGGTTTGATCGTAGGAACATCGAATATGGCGAAACACCTGGACGACGCACTTTGGCGCCGATTCGACCTTACCTTGCGGTTTGGCGCACCGGGGCAGAAGGCGCTACTGGGATTTGCCAAGCGAGTTGCCGCCGCAAAAGGAAACAAGCTTAGTGCCGCCGTGACCAGGAGAGCCAGCAAGGCCGATAGCTTTGCGAGAGCGGAACAAATCGTCATTGCTGAGGCCCGCAGTCAGGCTCTCCGCGACGTTTGAGATGACCCCGTGCCGCCGACTAAGAGACGAATAAAGCCCTGTACGTTCTTTCTCAACGAGAAGCATGAACTGGCGCGAGGTGAGAAGAGTGGAGGAGGCAGGGTACCGCAGTACACCGACATTTCCTGGGCTGCGAGGGCGTCGCAGATTTCTAGCAGCCTGAAGGAAGTCCGCGAAACCGTGAAATCATCGCACGACCCGCTTAAAGATGAGCGATTCTTTGTAATCGCTCATCCTGTGCCGGAGCTCGAAAAACGCTCCAAAGACAAGAGAGTTGCTCCGGAGGGAACCTTCAAGGAAACGACCGATTTCGGCGGACAACACGCTCGAGTCTTTGACCGCCTCGGCCTGGATCTTCTGCAGGTGACCGACGACGGAAAGGCCGTCGTCCACGCACAGGCAGAACGCATGGATCAGCTCGTTCAACGCACAGAATCGCTAGAACAACTCGGCGTGCGCGAACAGGCACGTTGGGTCACAATCGACTCGTTCGAGACGATCCCTCTTCAACTTCGAGTCGATGCCGACTGGCTGAACACCCTGAATCGGCAGGGATCAACCGACGTAGTTATCGAGCTTCAACCGGTACTGACGCGCGGCGAGGCCGACCGCGTCCTTCGGGCCATCGCAGACCTTCTCGCATCGCGTGACGGCGGGAAGTTAACAGGGACGGGTTCGGACTTCTCTGGCCGACATTGGTTTCGCGGAGAGGCCTCGCGACAATCCGTTCGCAGAATCGCCCGAGATTTCTTCTCCGTTCAGGCGATTCACTCACCGCTTTTTTCCATCGCCGCGGCGAAGAGAAAAACGCGGGGCGTCGCAAAGCCGGCGCGACAGAGCGCTCCCCCTCCGCCCCCACCCGATGCGCACGCGCTGCCATGCGTCGCAGTCGTAGATCTGGGAGTGCCCACGGACCATCGACAGCTCGCCGACTATCGCCGTGGCCAATTCGTTCCGACCGAGGCTCCACCGCTACCGGTCGGCGATCACGGCGCGTTCGTGGCATCACGCATCGTGTTCGGAGAGCATGCCGACATGGACGAGTTGGTTCGGTCTACCGGGCGTTGCAGCTATTACGACGCCATCGTTGCCGACTATCCCGACGGAACAGGGCGTGCCGACCGCGTGTACGACAAGATTGTGATGGAAGCGATGCTCGGTGTTCGCGGTGCGGCACCCGATGTCCGTGTCTTCAATCTCAGCTTTGATTACCCGCGTCCACTGAAGGATTTTGACACTGTCGAACGGCCCGCAAAACGGCGCATGCTCCAGGATCTCGACAATTTCATCTTTGCCTCCGACGCCATCGTTGTTGTCGCTTCAGGAAACTCCCAGCCAGGCGTGATTCCGAATCCGCGATACCCAAACCACTACGAGGATGCGCGATGGGCGCTTGGCCCATTGGCGTGCGGATTCAACACGCTCGTCTGCGGCTCCTTCGTACCCCGAGTTTCCGCCAATGGATTGGCCCAGGTTGGCTGGCCCAGCCCGTTCTCCCGCGTCGGTCCGGGATTGTGCGCCGCGCCCGTACCTTCGTTCGGTGCGGAAGGCGGCAACGCAAACGACGCCTTCCGTTCGCCACACGGGCATGGAGTGTGGGGATTCTCAGGTGCAGGCTTACCCGAGGATCGTGCCGGGACTTCGTATGCTGCCCCAATTCTCGCTCGCGAAGCTGCACTGACATTGGACGGACTGCAGCAGTTTTGTTCGACCGGCACACAACCGTTCGCCGTGACAGCGCGTGCATTCTTGACCTTGGTGGCGAAGCGACCATCCTTCCATGAGCGAATCAATGCACTTGCCGATCGCACTCTCGGAAACGGGCAAGCGACTGCCACGAGGCTGGCTACACCCGCCGCCCGTTCGGCAGTTCTGTTGTGGCAGGGGTACGTCGAATCGCCGAGTGACATTGTTCGCATCCAGCTGCCAATCCCACGCGGTTGGCTCGCAGTAGCAGACAAACCGATCCTCCGGCTCGTTGTCTCTGCCGATCCACCGGTGAATGAAGTTGCGCACGCAAGCTGGGCATGCCGTAAAATCAAGCCCATTCTTTATCCAGGCCCTGATGCGCGCTTTATCCCGGCTCCGCGCGGCGGGCACGCGAGTTTTCCGTGCATCGACCGACGATACAATCTGACGCGTTACAAACCTGGAAACGAGAAACAGGCCGAAGGCGACACATGGCTGATCAACCTCTCGTATGACGAGATAGCGCCGTATCCACCCGGCATGGATTTTGATCCGCGACAGCGCGTGGCGTTCGCGGCTGAGCTGTATGACGGCGCCGCGACCCGGGCAGACCCTCAACCTGCTATGCAGGCGCTCCCAATTGCCGCTTCAATGACGCGCTTGTCGGTGCAGCCCGCGCCAATCCGGAGCCCCGTGATTATTCGCACTCGTTGAACGGCGGGTGGCACTGACGGTGAAGCACTGGTCGTTGACCACGCTCGGGGAGAAGCTGATCAAGATCGGGGCGAAGGTGGTTCGGCATGCGAAGCACGTGACGTTCCACATGCCCGAAGTGCCGGTGCCGCGCGACTCATTCTCGATCCCTCCCCTTCGTACTACAAACGGTCGATTTCTTTGTCAGCCGCGTAGATTTTCGGCGCGGGGCAGTTCGTCGGTACCCTGACCCTCAGCCTTGGTACCTCGTTGCCTTGTTGCCTCGTTGCCTTTAGCTGCGGCCGAAGGCCGCGCCAAGCCTTCGTGGCTTCGTCGCTCGCGGCTCCCCCTTGCCTTCTCCACGATCCCGGCCTAGAATATCTAGACGACAGGGTCCCCTATGCACCACGGCCTCGTTCGCAACTCGCTTCACACCCTCCCCGCACCGCCTCCGCACCGCACAACGTCTGATAACCAAGGTGCGCAATTAGGGGGCGCGCAAAGCGAGCGCGTTGCGCACCTTCGCCCCACGCCGCGCCGGCGCGGATATCCTCCGTCGTTCCGGGCCTCTCAGCGTAACCGCCCGGAACATCGAGCGCGGTTAGCGGCACACCGCTATCGTCCATGCGAAGGGCATTGCCGGCGATGCCGAGGCCCTTTGTCAACTGGCGGAAATGGTTGGCATCACCCTCCGTGGCGACGGCGGGTATCAGTTGATGGTCGACAGAGCAGTAGTACCTCCCACTCCTCGGCTCCTCGGCCCCTTTCCTCGCCGCGTGATCATCCTGCGAAAATGAGCACGGGCAGGCACGCATGCCCGCCCGTGCTACCGTCAACTCCCCCACACTGGGAGTTTTGGTCAGGAGTCGCCGTCCCGCGGTCAGACGGCGGCGAGTTCCTCACTCGGCTCTTCGATTTTTCGACCGGCCAGCAGCTCGACGAACCGGTCCAGCCCGTCCTGGAACTGCTTCCGGGCCCAGTTCTTGTCCAGATCGCCAACGCGGCCGACACTCTTTTCGAGAATCGGCTCGTTGCCCGGAACGAACATCTCGCTACGAAGCTCGAATTCACCGACCCCCGAGAAGCGGAAGATCATCAGCACGTAAGCGTTCTCCGCCAACTCCGCCTTAAACGATCGCCGACCCTCCTCGTTCAGCGGCGTCGAGACCTTGAAGCCGTTGTCGTGCAGAAATGTCGAGAGATCGTCGAAGACCGGCGTGACCACCTTGTCCAGAGCGCTTTCGAACTGCTTCGAACACTGGGCTTGCGCATCATGCAACTTGTCCAGGAAAGAGCGTTTCCAGCTATCCACGGCTAGTTCTCCACTTTATCGGGATCCGTGGTCCGACGGTCCACCCTTCAGACGCAGTTTCTCCCTGGTTTACTCTACCTCCACCAGTTAGAAGTGTACGAAACGTTTTCCCCCGCGGCGCGGCCGTCATTTTTCTTTGCCCGCCCTACCGGCTGATAATTATCACGGTTGCCAAGCGCGGCTGTTGGCCGCAACCAGAGGGGCATTGACGATTGGGGATTAGTGCTGGGCTGCGTCGTTGAGAGCACCCACTTTACACTTTGTACTTTGAACTCTGGACGGGCCACCCACGCAACGAAAATCTTCGCGAACCGCGAAGAAATCGGCCGTTTGCAGTGCATCGGCCCCCCATGGCGACCTTGCCCCGGCCGATTACGTGCCCTACACTACCGACTTGCCGGGCAACCGGCACTCGGGGCAAGTCGCCCCACTGGCGGCTATAGTGGCAAATGCGCGCTGGTGGAATCGGAAATGCCCAGCGAGCGGCCACGTGAACCGGCCACCCGCGACGGCGGCGGAAGCCCGACGGCGAGTTGCGTTTCGCTTATCTGCTGCACTGTTATGCGAATAGGAGAGACCGTATGGCGACCATGAAGGCCGTGGTCAAGACAAAGCCCGAACTGGGCGCCGAACTGCTCGACAAACCGATCCCCAAGCCCCCCGAGGCCGACTGGCTCGTCGTAAAAGTCCGGGCCACAAGCATTTGCGGCACAGACGTGCACATTTACAAATGGGACCCCTGGTCCGCCGAGCGCATCGGCGAAAAGGCCCTACCGCAAGTTCTGGGCCACGAGGTGGCCGGTGAGGTTGTCGAGGTCGGGCCGTTTTGTCAGCGGATCAAGGGCGGCGACTACATCTCCGCCGAGACGCACATTTACGATCCCGGCGACCTGACCGCGATGCTGGGCTCGCCGCACGTGGGCATGCATATGAAGATCGTCGGCGTGGATTACGACGGCTGCTTCGCCGAGTACTTCACGCTGCCCGAGAAGGTTTGTTGGGTCAACGATAAGTCGATTCCCCCGGAGGTCGCCTGCATTCAGGAACCGCTGGGCAACGCGGCTTATGCCGTCCTCGGCGAGAACGCGGACGTGGCGGGCAAGACGATGGTGATCACCGGCGACGGGCCGATCAGCCTCTTCGCAATCGGCGTGGCCCGGGTCTGCGGCGTCGCTAAGATCATTCACTTCGGCAAGTACGACCTCAACATGGAAATTGCCCGGAAGATGGGCGCCGATCTCCAGATGTACACCAACAAGACCAGCCCCAAGGAACGGCTTGAGTTCGTGCTCGACCACACCGGCGGCAACGGGGTGGACATCGCCCTGGAGATGGTCGGCTCGCAGGATTCGGTAAACGACTGCTTCGCGATGGTGCGCAAGGCGGGTCGACTGACGGCGTTCGGTATCGCCGCCGAATCCCCACTCCCGATCGATTACAACAACGGCATCGTTTTCAAGGGTTGTCAGATTCACGGGATCAACGGACGCAAGATTTTTGATACGTGGTATCGCAACTGCAATCTACTGGCCGCGGGCCGTCTCGATCCGTCGCCGGTGATTACGAATCTATTTACCCTGGCGGATTTCAAGGCCGGGTTCGACAAGATGATCGAGCGGCCGCGGAAGAGCGCGAAGGTCGTGCTGTTCCCGGATGAGCAGGAGTACCGGGCCGCGCTGAAGCGGCGTGGCGAGGGCTAGTCTTACTATCGGGTATGAGGATCCGACCTACTTGGAACAGAACGGAGCAAGCAGCATGTATGGCAAGATGAAAGATGACCTTCAAAAGGAGTTGGTTTCGATCCGCGAGGCCGGCCTGTACAAGGAAGAACGCTATATCCTGGGGCCGCAAGCGGCCGACATCGCCGTCGAATATCCCGAGGGCGCGCCCAAGAGGGACGTGGTCAACTTCTGTGCGAATAACTATCTCGGCCTGTCGTCGCATCCGAAGGTCATCGAGGCGGCGCGCAACGCGCTCGAGACGCACGGCTACGGGATGAGCAGCGTCCGATTCATCTGCGGCACGCAGGACATCCACCGCGCGCTCGAGCAGAAGATCGCCGATTTCTTCCATACCGAGGACACCATCCTCTACGCCGCCTGCTTCGACGCCAACGGCGGCGTGTTCGAACCGCTGTTCGGCAAGGAGGACGCGATCATCACCGACGCGCTTAACCACGCGTCGATCATCGACGGCATTCGGCTGTGCAAGGCATCACGCTACATCTACAAGACCAACGACATGGCGGACCTGGAAGCCAGACTCAAGGAAGCAAAGGACGCTCGCTATCGGGTCATCGCGACCGACGGGGCCTTCAGCATGGACGGAACGGTCGCTCAACTCGACAAGATCGTCGAGTTAGCCGAGAAGTACAACGCCCTGACCATGGTTGACGACGCCCACTGCACCGGCGTGATTGGCAAGACCGGACGCGGAGCAACCGAATACTGCGGCGTGATGGGGCAGGTGGATATCATCACCTCCACGCTCGGCAAGGCGCTCGGCGGAGCGTCGGGCGGCTTCACCACCGGCCGCAAGGAAATCATCGAGCTGCTGCGGCAGCGCAGCCGCCCGTATCTGTTCAGCAACACGGTCTCATCGATCGTCGTGAAGGCCTCGATTGCCGTCATTGACATGCTGACTGGGAGCACGGAGCTGCGTGACAAGGTCGAGGCGAACACCAAGCGTTTCCGCAAGGGGATGACCGAGGCCGGGTTCGACATCAAGCCCGGCGACCACCCGATCGTGCCGATCATGCTCTACAACGCCAAGCTCAGCCAGGACATGGCCCGCGACCTGTACGGCGAGGGCATCTACGTGATCGGCTTCTACTATCCGGTGGTCGGCAAGGGTCTGGCCCGCATCCGCTGCCAGCTTTCGGCGGGGCACGAGTTCAAACACATCGACAAGGCAGTCGAGGCCTTCACCAAGGTCGGCAAGAAGTACGACATCCTGCACAAGAGCAAGGAAGAGATCATCGCCAAGTACGGCGAATAACGGCGAATAGCGAGTTGAAACGACGAGCCGCGGGTCTCAATCCGCGCGGCTCTAACCGGTTAGCGTTCCAAACAGAGCCGCGCCCGTAAGGAAGCGGTCTTTCCGGGGATAGTGGCCGCCCCCTGACGCTCGCAGTTCGGATCGGGAGTCGGCGAATTACCTGAAATCCACATTGCTACCCCGTGCTGGTCCCCGGGACGGCGATTGCCTCAGCCAGGCGTGCGGCGTTGGCCAGGGCGCGCCATACCAGGATCAGGAGCACGAGGCCGGCGATCCCGACTATCAGCATGCCGCAGCCGCCGACCATCGATATGATGGTTGCGACCGCGAACAGCGGACTGAAGGTGGGTGGTGTCATGGCCATCGGCATTGAGGCCGGCATCGTAGTGACCGCCCCGCCGCGTCTGACATACGTCACGGTCATCGAAGTATAGCGAAGTGAACTCAACGCGGGAGCCGACGCGGTCGCCGCGACACCAGGAGAATTGGGGTCGGCGACATAAGGCGGCGTTGGCGCAGCCGGTCCCGCGGCAAGCGGAGCGAAGGCGCGGAAGATGACGGTCACCAACAAAGCATAGCCGCCGATGTAGACGATTCCACTGGCAAGCCCGCCCCAGAACTCGATCTTGGCAAACGTGACCAGTCCGGGACGTGGAATGCGGTGCATGAGTGTCGCGACGTGGCGGACAAGGGCCAAGGCCAGAATCACGAATGCGACGTGTAACAGGAACGCATGGCTCCCCACGAAGAAGGGAGCCGGCAGAATGCCCCGCACACCGGGAAGTGGCGTGAGGAACAAGCCACTGAGCATAAGCACCGGCAGCGCCAGCGCGCACCAGCGCACCAGTCTGCGCGCGGTGAACCATTCGTTGCGGAACCAGGCGACCGGCTCGGGCGCGGTTAGCCAGAACAGTCCGATGACGAGGCTTACGACACCGAACGTGGTCGCCAGCGCCAGGCAGACCAAGAGAGTGCCTTCCGCATATCCCGGGAGCGCGATGAAAACGCTCGTAATGAGCCCCGCGACGAAAGCCAAGATCGACCGAGCGATGGCGCAAGCGACAGCAATGATCAGCAGCAAGGCCCCGATGGCCAGCTTCCTGACCCAGCGTGGCGGCGAGAGGTACAGGTAATGCCCGCGCGTCGATTGGGCCACCGGCGCGGCACATTCCGGGCAGATTCCGGTCGCCGACAGCGTCCGCAGGTTGTAGCCGCAGTTCACGCACGGCAAATCGGTCGCAATGTGGCCGGTGTCGTCGAGGATGGTTGTCGATGTTTGGTTGGTCTGATCGCTCACGGTGTTCGCAGTGTAACAGGGAACCCGCGGGGATACGCGTCCACAAAAGTCGGCCGCTACATGACTTTTGCGGCGGATTGCTAAACGTGTATGAGAATCATTTCTCGGCCACCAACACACCCCAATAGCACCCAACCTACACTTCCGGTATCCTCGCGCATTGGAGTCAACACCAAAGGGCAGAAGGAGTCATCAATGCCGACCGCCATGCTGCAAATCGACTACGTCAACGTCCTGGCCGCGGCGCTCGGACCGGCCCATGGCCTCACTCCCGCCGAAATCAAACGCGCCGAATCGGCCGTCAAACACGTCATCACACGCATCGAAAGCGAGCGTAAGAACGGCCGGCACCGCTACCGCGATCTCCCCGACGACGGCAATATGCTCAACGCCGTAAAAACCGCCGTCCGCAAGTTCAAGCCCGGCGTCGAAAATCTCGTGGTTCTCGGCATCGGCGGCTCCGCCCTCGGCAACATTGCCCTGCAAACCGCCCTCAACCCGCCGCTCCATAATCTGCTGCCAAAGAACAAACGCCGCGGACCGCGCCTCTTCGTTATCGACAACGTCGACCCCGTTCAGTTCGCCAACCTCCTCGACATCCTCGGCCCCGCAATCAAAAAAACTCTTTTCAACGTCATCAGCAAATCAGGCGAAACAGCCGAGACCGCATCACAATTCCTGATTACCCGCGACCTGCTCTCCAAAAAACTCGGTGCAAAAAACCTCGCCAAACGCCTGGTCGTCACCACCGACCCCGAAACCGGCACGCTCCGCCAACTCGCCGACGACCACGGCTGGTACACCCTGCCCGTTCCCGACGGCGTCGGCGGCCGCTTCTCCGTCCTCTCCGCGGTCGGCCTCTTCTCCGCCGCCATGTGCGGCATAAATATCGACAAGCTGTTGACCGGGGCGGCGGAAATGAGCCGACGCGTCGCGAGCAAGGTTGTCCGCAAAAACCCCGCCGCCATGCTTGCCCTGCTGCTCCACGCTTTCTATACCCGCGGCAAACGCATGCACGTGCTTTTCCCATACGGCTACCAGCTCAAGGACCTCGCCGACTGGTATCGCCAACTGTGGGCCGAAAGTCTCGGCAAACAGCACGACCTCGAGGGCCGGCCGGTCATCGTCGGCCCCACGCCGATCAAGGCCCTCGGCGCCACCGACCAACACTCGCAGGTCCAGCTCTACCGCGAGGGCCCCAACGACAAGGTCTTCATCTTCCTCGAGGTCGAAAAGTTCGCCCGGGACGTCAAAATCCCACGCGGCAAGGGCACGCCTGAAACCTTGAAATACCTCGAAGGTGCTTCGCTGGAACGTCTGCTGAGCGCCGAAAGGCGAGCGACCGAATTCGCCCTCGCCGCCAGCCACCGGCCGTGCCTCAACATCCGCTTCCCGCGCGTCAACGAACAAACCGTCGGCCAGTTCATCATGCTCTGGGAGGCTGCCACCTCCATCATGGGCGGCCTGCTGAACATCGACCCCTACGACCAGCCGGCGGTACAATTGGGTAAGGAATACACCTACGCGCTGATGGGCAAGCCCGGCTACGAAAAGCTGGCTCGCCGCTTCGCCAAACGCGCCGGGAAAACCGGCAGATACAGCGTCTGACCCGACGCGAAGACCCGCGGAGGAAAACCATGCGACACGCGCTCATCATGGCCGGCGGCTCCGGAACAAGACTCTGGCCCCTCAGCCGGCGAAGGCGACCCAAGCAACTCCTCAAACTCTTCGACGGCGCTTCATTGCTCCAGCACTCCCGCCGACGCCTCGAAGGCATCTTCAACCCCGAGAACATCTGGGTCATCACCTCCGCCGCCTATCTCGACCTCGTCGCCCAAGAACTCCCCGACATCCCACGCGAAAATGTCATCGGCGAACCGGTCGGCCGCGACACCGCCAACGCCATCGGCCTCGCGGCCCACATCCTCGCCCAGCGCGACCCCGACGGAACCATGGCCATCTTCACCGCCGACCACCTCATCAGCCCCCAGGAGGAGTTTGCCGACGCCATCGACATCGGCCTCGCCGCCGCCGAACAGTTCCCCGACAGCCTCGTCACCTTCGGCATCGTCCCCGACAGCCCCCACACCGGCTACGGCTACGTCCACCGCGGCGAACCCGTCGGCGAAGGAGCATACAAGGTCATCGCCTTCAAGGAAAAACCCACTCGGGACGTCGCCGAATCGTATCTCCAATCCGGCGAATACTTCTGGAACAGCGGCATGTTCGCCTGGCGCGTCGCGGCCATCCTCGCCGAGCTCGAGCGCTGTCTGCCCCAGAACCACGGCAAGTTGGCCGAAATTGCCCGCAGCTGGCCCGGCATCGCCGGCACCGATGAGCTTGCGGCCAGGTTTGACAAACTCGAGCGTATCTCGATCGACTTCGGCGTGATGGAAAAGGCCCGCGACGTGCTCACGGTCGAGATGGAATGTCGCTGGCTCGATCTCGGCTCCTGGTCGTCCATCGCCGGCACACGCGACCCCGACCCGCAAGGCAACGTGCGCATCGCCCCGCGGTCCCTCGTCGTCGACGGCAAGAACAACATCATCGTCGGCGAGTCCGACCACCTCATCGCCGTCATGGGACTCGACGACTTGGTCGTCGTCCACGGCGAGGACGCCACCTTGATCTGTCGGCGAGAACACGAACAACAGATCAAGGAGCTGGCCAAGCTGCGACAAAAGCAGTTCGGCGAGCGATTCGAGTAGCGCGGCCATGCTGGTCCCGCAGCAGAGCCGGGCCGTCCTCGGCCCGGAAAACAGAGCCGGGCCGTCCCCGGCCCGGAAACCGGCGTGGGGACACGCCGGCTCTGCTGCGGCCCGTCGCGCGGCGCGTTTTTACACACGGTTATATAGAAACATGCCCGCGCCTTCGGCTTGGGCATGGCACCCATCAATGGTACCCATCAATTGATGGGTGGTGGAGCACTAGCACTTTGCCTAGAGTGATTTAATGAGTAGTGTTTCTTTCGAGGCCGTGATAATACTTGAAGAGCCGCGGACTTCAGTCCGCCCGGTCCTTCGGGAAGGGTAAATGCTACTCCCCGCGGCGCCAGCCGATTGCCTAGTGATCCATTCGCGACGAGCAGCCCCAAGCGAAACCTGTCATCCCGAGCGAAGCGAGGGATCTT
Source organism: Phycisphaerae bacterium (assembly GCA_030612705.1). Lineage (GTDB taxonomy): Bacteria > Planctomycetota > Phycisphaerae > UBA1845 > Fen-1342 > JALSRY01. Next base: position 15,874 of record JAUWNI010000023.1, read on the forward strand.
GCTTCGACTCGGACAATCGTAGGCATCCGCGACAAGGCCAGGCAGGCGGAGTGGTCGACCACGTCGCACGAATCGACTGGGCATGGGGCTGCACAGCCCGGCGGATTCAAGTATTCTTGTAGTCGGAAAGACGGGTGATCCAGTTGGGCAAAGCTTCCGCGAGGAATCTCGATTCATACCTGCGGCTCAAGGCCGGGATCGACCGCTATGTGGCGTTGGTGTCGTTGCTGGTTCTCGGGCTGCCGCTGGCTGTGATCGCACTGCTCATCCGTTGGGATAGCCCCGGGCCGGCCATTTTCCGCCAGACGCGTGCCGGCAAAGACGGTCGGCCGTTCACGGCGCTGAAATTCCGGACGATGCGGGTGAATGTTGATCCTTACAGCGATTCGCCGCGGAGTGGCGATGACCCGCGTTTCACGCGGTTTGGGCCCATTCTGCGCGAGACGAGCCTGGATGAGCTGCCACAACTGGTTAACGTGCTGCGGGGGGAGATGTCACTCGTCGGCCCGCGGCCGCTGTATATGCAGCAGGTACCCGAGTGGAGCCCGCGTCACCGCGACCGCCTGCTGGTAAAGCCCGGGCTGACGGGGCTTGCACAGATCAATGGCCGCGGGAGCCTCACCATCGAGGAAAAGCTCGACTGGGACGTGTGCTACGTCGAGAACGTCAGCCTGCGTAACGACATGGGCATCATCTGGCGCACGTTCCGTAGCCTGTGGTCGCGCAGCGGTATCTATGAGGTACGCTATTCATTGCACACGGATCAGCGCTGGAGCGAGATTCACCGCACGCGGACGGAGTGATGGGGACCGACGGATGAGACTCACGCCCTTGCCCGCCCATCCCAGGCGGCCGCGGTGATGGTTTGACTAATATCGAGCCTGATGGATAATCTCAACGCGCGTCGGAGGTATAACCATGCACACACTCCAGGACCCCACCGTCATGCGAAAAACACTCGCTTTTCCCCTCTTCTTATCGATGATTGTTCTTGCCGCGCCAATATCGCCCGCGCCGGCACAGTCCACGACCGAATCCGCCATCACGCAACAAGAACCGCCAACCGAACCGGCCAATATTCAATACTGGCTGCGCGTCACCGGGCAACGCGTCAACATCCGCTCCCGAGCCGACCTCAATAGCCGCATCGTCGGACGCGCAAACCACGACGATGTCCTCGAAGGCCGGGGCAGCGAGAACGGCTGGCACAAAATCGTTCCCCCCACGGGCGTCTTCTCACTCGTCGCCGCCCAATACATCGAACGCCTCGGCGACGATCGCGGCCTCGTCAAGGTCGACACCTCCCTCCGCGTCCGCGTCGGCAGCGACGTCCAGCCCCGCGACCCGATGCTCAGCGAAGTCCAAACCCGCCTTCAGCACGACGCCGAGGTCAAGATCCTTGGCCAACTCGACAGTGAATGGCTCAAAATCGCCCCACCCAAAGATGTCCACGTCTACATCTCCGCCGACTACGTCGAGCACATCACCGCCGAGGTCGCCAAGCGGCCGCGGTCTGCAAAACCAACCGCCGACGAGCCGACAACCCCGGCGACTGCCTCGCCCGCTGATGTATCAACAGAGCCCGAACCAACCACCCAACCCGTCGAGCAGCCCGACCTCACCGGCCGCTGGGGCAAACGCCTCGGCTGGATCCTGAAGCTGATCGAGGAAGAGGAGCGCAAACCCCAGGATGAACAGGCCTGGGCAGCGGTCGCGAGCCATTTGCAACCGATCGTAAATCAGCGCGAGGAGCCGCGGGTTGCCCAGCTCGCCGCCGCCTGGCTCAAAAAAGCCAACCGCCTGATCGAACACCAGGCCGTCGCTCGCGAGACCCGCCGAATCACCGGCCAAACCCCGCCCGACCAAGTCCGCCACGACCGCGCGCCCGACGAAATCCGCCGAGCCGAGGGAGATCTCAAACCCCGTCCGGAATTCGATGCCCGCGGCGTTCTGCAACCCAGCTTCGCCATCCCGGCCGGCCCCTACGGCCTGCGCTACAAGCTCGAGGACCCCTTTACCCACAAGGTGGCGGCTTACATCGAAATCTCCCCGGAACTCGGCATCAACGCCACGGGCTGCGTCGGCAAATACGTCGGCGTCCGCGGCGATAAGCAGTCGGTTGAGGGCGTCAGTGTCTCTATCCTGCGCGTCACGCGCCTAACCGTGCTCGACCCGGAAAAGCCGGCCACGCCGCCCGCTCGCGAAAAACCATAGCACCCGCTACAATCACCGCCCTGGGCAAGTACTAGCGAACTTTGACAAGGAACTGAATCATGAAGCGTTGGATGCTCTCAAAAGGATTGTGGCGCCTTTGGATCCCCGGCGGCTCGATGCTGCTGCTGGGCGGCTGTGGACTCAGCGATGCACAACTGGCCTCGGTCTGGCAGTCCGTCATCACGACCGCTTTGACTACCATGATGTCTCAGTGGGCCACCACGCTATTTGGTGCGGCTAGCGGCGCTACCTAATCGGGAACCGGCAATCATGGGCCGACCTCTTCACCTGTCACAAGGGAAATAAGTTATGTTGCGCGGTCTGAGAACGCTCGCGTTCCTCGTACTGCTGGCCGCCTGGGGTTGTGGCGGCGGCGGTAAGAGCACCTTCATCACGCAATATCCCCAGTGGGACTGGGAGCAGTACGAGCGCATCGCCGTCGTTCCCTTCCACTACCACCACGGCAAGCCCGGCGCGGATGAAGCTGCCCGCCAGGCCACTTTCATGCTCGAGGACCTGCTCGCCGCCAACGGAAACTTCAACGTCCTCGAGCGCGACGTTCTCAAGGACGTCCTGACCGAGCAGGATCTCTCACAGCTCGCGGACGTCGCCGACCCCAGCACGATTCTCCCCCCCGGCAAGGTCCAGATCGCCCAGGCCATCGTCGTCGGCAAAATCACCCAGTTCGACACCGACGCCCAGCGCCAGGAAAAACGCCGACCGGTATACGCCAAGGACCGCAAGGGCCGCATCCGCCGCGACCGCTCCGGCCGCCCGATCGTAGTCCGCGAGGAAATCATCCAGATCTTCCGGCACGAGGGCACGGTCGGCGGCAGCGTCCGCGTGATCGACGCCGCCACCGGCAAGGTGCTTTTCGCATACAAGGCCCGACCGATCACGCGCGACGACACCCAGCGCGGCTCCCCGCCCCGGGCCACGCCCGAGGAACTGGCCATCGAAGCCGCCAAGGAGCTCGCGGTCGATTGCTACAACCGCGTCGCCCCGATCAAGACCGAGGTCAAGCTCAGCAGCAGCAGCCTGATCGTCGCGCTGGACTACTACGACGGCGAATACGACAAGACCAAGAAAATCTCCACCGAGCTCGACAACTTCCTGCTCGTCGTACGCAAGTTGCCCCGGCAGTGCGACCGCAACCCCTTCCGCGTCGCCATCGCCCCCGAAGACGGCCGCAACATCTTCGAGGAGGAATTCGTCTGGTCGTCGAACAACCCGGTCCGCGGAATGTCCTGGGAAATCCCCGTCGAACTGCTGAAATCATCCGGCGCCGAAAAATTCGTCGTCAAGCTCTACGGCGGCACCGGCGAAGAACCCCTGCTGGACCGCGACTTCAAACTCGAACCCCCCGAGAAGGACTAGCCCGGTTTCAAAAAGTCTGTAGCGGCCGACGCCCCTGTCGGCCGTAGAGTGTTCGAAGATTCTACGTCCGACACGGGGATCGGACGCTACATGTTTTTTGAATTTGGTCTCGGGGTGGGCATTGCCCGCCATCTTTGCTACCGTGCCACCCCCACATCCAGGTGCATCCGAAACGAATCCAGAATCTTGCCAAACCGCTGCGTATTCTCGATCGGCGTAAACCCGAACCGCCGCTGATCGCGCGGCACCTGTATCTTCGCCATTCGCTTCCACCCCCGATTCATCCCCAGCACAAACAGCGCCGTCGTCAAACTCCGCGTGCGAATCAATGTCCGCACCGCGCGCTTGATCACCCAGTTCTCCTTCGCCGCCGCGTGCCGCAACTCGTAAATCGCCTCGTCCAGCTCCCGCGCCGTCATATTCTTCGGGCGATAAACCGTCTCCGTAAACGTGTAGCGCTCCCAATCCTCCGGATAATCCGTCGCCAGCAAACGCCCCTCCCGACGATAACGCTCGTACATCTTCGTATCCGGCAACGGCGTCAGATTCGTGATCTGAATGATATCCACCCCCAGCTTCACCGCCGCCAACGCCGTGTCCGCCACCGTCTCCGGCGTGTCCTGGTCCGACCCGATGATAAACCCCCCGAAAACCGCGATCCCCGCCTTGTGAAACCCGTCCACCAACTCCTGATAGCGGCTCACGTTCCTGCGATTGATTCCTTTGGAATACTCCTTCAGCGACTCGGCGTTGAACGTCTCAAACCCGATCAACATCCCCCGGCAACCCGCCTTGTACGCCAGCCGCAATCCTTCCGGATCCTCGCCCATGTTGATCGTCGTTTGGCTGAACCATAGCCGCTTCCTGCCGTGCTTGATGATCGCCCGCAGCAAATCCTTGGACCACTCCGCGTGCCGCTGGCCAAGCCCGAAAAAATTGTCGTCCACCACAAAGATGAACTTCTTCAGGGTTGCATTCCACTCATCGACAATGTCGGTGATTCGCCGCCGGCGAATCTTCGGCCCGTTGAACTTCGTTACCGAGCAATACTCACAACCCACCGGGCAGCCCCGCGAGGTCTGTATCGCCGAGACGTCGTACTGACCGTTCACCGGCTCCAAATCCTGCGCGGCTCGGCCGAACCCCGTCACTTCAAGATCAGACAGCTCGCCCTGGTACCGTGACTGGAGCTCCCCCGCCGCCGCGTCACGCACGATCCGCGGCCAAATCTCATCGCATTCGCCGATCGCGATCGAATCGGCGTACGGCTGGGCCTCGTCCGGGCAAGCCGACGCGTGCGGCCCACCCATCACCGTCATGATCCCCTGCTTCCGACATGCCTGGGCGATCTCGTACGCCCGCGTGGCACCGCTCGAATACGAAGTGATGCCCACCAGGTCATACCGTTCGCGCGTCAGCTCCGTATCCGTGTACCGAGCCCCGAAAACCTCGTCCACAATATCAACCGAATGCTCCTCCGGCACCAACCTGGCCAGCACTTGCAACCCAAGCTGCGGAATGAAGCTCCCAACGGTGTGATACCCCTGGCTGCGACGCGTAATCGGGTTAACCAGCGCAATCCGCACGGCGGTTCCTTCCACGAATGTCCAAGCAAGACGGTGCCGGACCACTAAAGCGTGTTTCGATAAAGTGTAGTGGCCCGCGCCCCGCGCGGCCACCCGTGCACAAACCGGCCGCGGAGCCGAAATCGATAAAAAGTAGCCAAACTACGCCAGCCGCGTTTTACAACATGAGCAAAGCTCGTGTTTACAAGGACCGGCGACGGTCAATCATGTTCGTCACGAACTTGAAGACCAGCAGCGCGACAAACGCCGTAACGCCAACCCCGGTAAACACGTACCAGATGTAATGCGCGTGGGCATAGGCCGCCGGCATTTGAGCCGTCCCGGCCAGAGCAGCCTCCCACTGAGCGTGGTCGGCGGCCGAAAGCGTCCGTGGATCGGGGCAGTAGGCGTCGAGCAAATAGCCGGAGATGACAAACCCGAAGAGCCACGCGAAAAACGTGGTCAGGTGTTGGTAACCCAGATAAAGACCGACTTCACCTTCGGGCGCTTGCTTCGACGCGTATTCCAGAAACTTCGGCGACAGGAAACACTCGGCCAGACCCTGCAAGCCGATCCCGATGATGACCATAAGAATCAGCGGGTGCATTGAAAACAGTCCGAAGATACTGATGCTGTTGCCGGTGATGGATTCGAGTAGCGGCGCCAAAGCGATTATAAGCGCGGTAAGTGGGATGATCAGCAGACCGATCCCGATCGCGTTTTCCGGCTTGAAATGACGCACCAGGTGCGTGATGGACACGACGCAGACAACTACGACGAACGGGTTGATGTTGGCCAGCCACTCCGGCCGGTAACCTTGACCCAGCAGTCGTTCGATGTAGGTCGGCATCGACGCGTAGAGCTGACCCTGAATCGCCCAGAAGCCGGCAACAATCAGGATCAGGCTCAGGAAGCGGAAGTTGCCCATCACCTTGACGAGTCCCCGCAATGCTTCCTTGACGGTCTTGCCCGTGCCTTTCGTATCAACGTTCCTGTAGAAGATGGCGACGAGCAGCAGGGCCGTGAACGCCATCCCCGCCGCGTAAAAATTGATGTATTGCAGGCCCAGGCGCGTGTTGAGCTCGGCGGCCAGACCTTTCCCGCTGAACGCCCCGATGTTGACCACCATGTAAAAAATCGACATCGCCCGGGCGCGGTGCGCGGAATCGCTGCACTTGGCAACCGTGCCCGAGATCACCGGCTTGACGATCGCACCGCCGAACATGATCAGACTAAGCGCGATGATGGCCGTGATCTTTAGTTGGAAAGCGCCGAGCAGCGCATAACCGCCGGTGAGCAGGACGAAAGCCAGAATAAGGGCCTGCTTGAATCCGACCTTGTCGGCCATGATGCCCATGAACGTCGGGAGGAAGTAAAGGATCGATGAGAAAAGGGCGGCCACCCAGCCGGCCTCGACATCGGTAAAGCCGATATCGATGTTGAGGTACCGTACGAGCGTGATGAACATCCCGTAATACGCCGCCCGCTCACACAGCTCCGCCCCGTTCGCGTACCAGAACGTGGCGGGAAAACGCCAATTCAGTTTTTGCGGCTGTTCCAGGGTCGGTTCGGTCATAGTGCCTCAAACTCCCGCGCTCGGTTGGGGGCAAACATCGAAAGCAGGATCATACCCGGCATCGAGGCCGATGTTCAAACCGCGGATCGAAGATTGGGTTTCAAGTGTGTAACAATGCAAGCGCCGGGTGCCACGGGCAAGCGTCGCAAGCAGTAAACGCACCAACGCGAGGCCCACCTCGCAGGAAAAAAGGTACACAATAGCAAGAAAGCAAGCTTGCCCGTGCGGTCCGTTTCTGATGGACCGTGTGCGGGGGAACACAGGCCAGAACTGCCGCGAGTCCCCTTTGTGTCCCGCCAAAACAAAACGCGTTTTATCCCAACGACTCAACCACCTCTTCGCTCGGCGCGAAGCCGCGTCGCAACGTGTTCTCCGTGATGGTGCGCGGCTCGCAGAACTGAATGAGATAGTCGGGGCCGCCGGCCTTGCCGCCCAGGCCGGACATCTTGAAGCCCCCGAAGGGTTGCAGGTCGACCAGGGCGCCGGTGATCTTGCGGTTAATGTAGAGATTCCCGCACTCGCACTCGTTGCGAGCACGCTCCAGATTGGCCGGACTGCGCGAGAAAACCCCGCCGGTCAGCGCGAAATCGGTCCCGTTGAAAATCTCGATCGCGTGATCAAAGTCGCGGGCCTTGATGATCGCGAGCACCGGACCGAATATCTCTTCCCGAGCGATACGGGCATCGGGCATCACGTCGGTGAAGATCGCCGGACCGATATAGTAGCCGGAATCATTATCCGCGATGACCTGGCTGACATCGACTTCGAGCGCACAATTGGCTTCCTGCTTGCCGACCTCGATCATCCCGCGAATCGATTCGAAAGCCTGCTGATCGATCACCGGCGGCACCGCCGTGGCACTATCATCAGCCGGCCCGACCTTCGCTCCGCGGACCGATTCGATCAGCCGCTCAACAAAACGCTCATAGATCGACTCGACAACAATACACCGGCTGGCGGCCGAGCACTTCTGACCGGCGTAGCCCAAGGCACTGGCCACCACGCCCTTGATCGACTCATCGAGGTCGGCGTCGGAGTCGATGATGATCGCGTTCTTCCCACCCATCTCCGCGATGACCTTCTTGAGCGCCGGCTGCGACGTCGGCCCCTCGGCGGCGAGCTGGTTGATCCGACTGCCAACCTCACGTGAGCCGGTGAAAGCAACCATCGCCACCTTGGGATGCCGGACGAGCAACTCGCCGACTTCCGAGCCAGGTCCCGGCAGATAGTTGACCACGCCCACGGGCAATCCGGCGGCTTCGAGAATGTCCATCAGCTTGAAGGCCACAACCGCCGCCGAACTCGCCGGCTTGATGACCACCGTATTACCCGTGACAACCGCGGCGGTGGTCATGCCGGTCAGGATCGCCAGCGGGAAGTTCCAGGGGCTGATGACCGCCACAACGCCGCGCGGCGTATAAACGTATTCATTAGTCTCCCCCGGTATGTCGCGACGCCGAACGGAATCCGCCATCCGGATCATTTCCTTGCCGTAATAATTGCAGAAGTCGATCGCTTCGGAAATGTCGGCGTCGGCCTCGCGCCAGGGCTTGCCGCACTCGAAGACCTCCACGCCCGCAAGATTGAAACGACGCTCCCGCATCAGCTCGGCAATCTTGAACAGATACTCCGCGCGTTCGTGCGGCGACACGGCTCGCCATGTCTGATGCGCATCCGCGGCCGCCGCAACCGCCTGTTCGACTTGTGCGGCACCTCCCTGGGTAACCCTGCCGACGATTTCACTCGGTCGAGAAGGATTGAGCGATTCCTTCCACTGCCCGGTCGTGACATTTTGCCCGTTGATAATCAGCGGGTACTCACGGCCCATCTCGGCCCGCGCGTTGGCCAGCCCGGCCTGCATCTGCTGTCGCTGCTGCTCGCGGATAAAGTTCGTATTCGAAACGTTCTCGAACGGATCCATAATGGGTTCCTCAAACTCGTACTTGACGATGATCGGTTTCACCGGCGGCGGCGTGGCGACACCGGTTTCATTCGGGTCTCTCAAAAGGTCCTCTCGCGGCGTGTCTTCACCCGCCTGACGGAGAAAACCCTCGTTGGCGGTGTTTTCAAGAAGTCGGCGAATGAAGTACGCCATCCCGGGAAGTAACTGACCATAAGGCGTGTAAATCCGACAACGCTGCCCCATCTCAACCCCCGCGCGTTTGATCGGATCACCCATCCCGTAAAGCATCTGCAACTCGAAGTGCGAGCCGGGAATTTCGTACAGCCGGCGATGGGCGATCGCACACGCCAGACTGCGAATGTTGTGACTCGCGAAAGCACAGGGCGTGTGCTTCCAGTTCTTCAGCAGGATATTTGTCATACGCTCAAAGCACGCGTCCGACTCCCACTTCTGCTCCCACACCGGCCAGGGCCAGCCGGCCTGATCGGCCCAGACCGTTTCCGAGTCCCAATACGCACCCTTCACCAGACGAACCCACGTCGGCGTCCCGCGTTTCTTGGCCCACTCGACGAAGTTGTACGCGTCCTGGTCGCCATCTCTGAGATAGGCTTGCAGAACGATCCCGAAATGCGGGTAGTCGCGAAACTCCTTCTCCATCAAAAGCTCGTAGCAGATTTCGAGCGTGAGATCCTTGATCGCGTAGTGCTCCATATCAATGTGTATGTGAGCACCACCCTCCATCCCCTTCCGCAGCAGCGGCCGCAGACGATCCTTCGCGATCTCCTTGCTCCGCTCCGGCGCGATCCCGTCTAGGCCGGGATGGATCGAGGTCAGCTTGATCGAAACGTTGACCCGCGGAATCGGCTCCCCACCCCCCTCGTCAACCAGCGCCACCGGCGACCACGTCGCGGCCTTCTTCGGCAATTCGGTGATTAGGTCAAGATAGGTCTCCTGATACTTTTGTGCTTCCTTGCCCGAGAGGGCCGCCTCGCCCAGCACGTCGATCGTAAACGCCAACTGCTGTTTACGCATGCGGCGAATCGCGCGCTCGGCCTCTGCGGGCGTGGTGCCGGCGATGAACCGGCCCGCCATCAGCATCGAGGTCTTCCACGCAATCCACGAGAGCAGGCGCGGGCGGAGAGAGTCGAGGTGTTTGAAATCCATCACGCTCGACACGAACTTGTCGAGCTGGTCTTGCCCGTACCCGCCTTCGAGTTCCTTCAGCGCCGCTTGTCGTTCCCGTCGAACGTCCCGGCGTGCGTGGCCGTTGCCGTTGCGCTCGGGTAGGACGAAGTATTCCTTCATGTGCCGGGCGATCTCGGGCGGGTTGTAACCGACCGTCGGCAAAACGTCGATGAACCGGAAGGCTTGCACCTTGAGACGCTCGTTCTTCATGCACAGTGCCAGACCCCAATCCTGCCACCACTGAAACTGAGTGATCCAGGGTTCGTTCCTCTCCATCCGGTCGAACATCTCATTGCCGAGCCGGACAGTCAGGTCCTCAATCTGTTGTTGCGAAACATTTCCGGTCACAAAACACCTCGGGAATTCACCTGGCCGCAACGATCACCCGCGTCCCATTCGCCGTGAGACAGGGGTCGAGCAGCGCGCACTCCGCATCTTACTGTCCCGGATTCCAGGAACAAACCCCCGCCGACGTTCAAGAATCGTTGAAAATTACAGGAGACTACAAGGGATGCGTCATAGTCGAGGCGGGCTGCGGGAGAGAACGTAGCGTCCGCCCCCCGTGGCGGACGTCGAGAAACGGAAACCGTTCGTCGTTTGACGTCGGCCGCGGGGGGCCGACGCTACAACCCGAAAACCAAAACGTGACGGAGCACTAGTACTCCATCCCGTGTACAATGTCGGGTGGCACAGCGCGGCCTTCGGCCGCAACCAAAACCAAGGGTGGCACAGGCGTCTCGCCTGTGGAAATCTCGGGCGGGACGCCCAAGCCACCCACAAGTCCAGCATTGATTGAATACTAGTGCTTTGTCTAGGTTGATTTGATGGGTAGTGTTTCTTTCGAGGCCGTGATAATACTTGAAGAGGGCAACAATACTCGAGGAGCCGCGGACTGAAGTACGCGGCTCCTCGGGTTGAACCCATCAAAGCAACACTGACGGAGCACTAGTAAGCTACGACTTTGCACTGAGACGAGCAAGCAAAAATCCGGTTTCTCCACCTCTTGGGTGTGACCATATTAGTGTCAGCGTAACAGTTCAGCTGTTTGCAACAAGCTTTCAGCAATCAGCTTTCAGCGGTCAGCCATTTACGTTGTGGGGCGGGCAGGTGCTTTGCCTTGGTCATGTTCCCGCGCTGCTCTCAATAACACGTTATTTGCGAAATTCGGTCGCCGGCGCTCGTCTTTCGGCTGATCGCTGATTGCTGAACGCTGAATGCTTACGTGTCAGCGTCAACTGGCCGGTTGGGCAAGATACTCCATATCCTGAATCCTAAACCCTGAACCCTGAACCCCGAACACTTTCCCCGCGACGGCGATTGTAGTCACTCGAAATCACGCTCGTCCGACCCCGGCGGCACCGGCGGAATGGGCGGCAAAGGCGGAACCGATGATGCCACATCCTCAGCCGGACGTACGATGACGGCGTCGCCGCGCGCCGTGCATTTACCCGACGGCGGACGCCCACTGTTCAGATTTATCACCGCGTTCGCACCCTTCTCCGCCGCCGACGCCTTCAGAAACTCAACCGCCTTGCTCGGCGAGCCATGACCATCCGCAAAGACCGCTTCGATCTGACGAACGATCACAAAGCCCGCGATCGACCCCGTCGAGCTCGTCGCGATAATCCTGCTCGCCAGCCGCTCAACTTCCGCCTGCTGCTTGTGCACAAATCCCCGCTGTTTCCGCGACTCCCCCCGTCGGCGAGCTTCCCGCGCCGCCTCGCGACGCCATCTCCAAACGCGCGCGATCAACGACACCACGACAACCACCGCCGCTCCAACCACGATCGCAATGACAACCGGATCACCCATCCGCATTAACCCATACGTTTACCCAGCATGAGGACCCGGGGAGTACAAGGCTCTACCTTGTTTTTCACCCAAAAAGCAAAGCTGGAGCTTTGCACTCCCCGGACTTCTCCAACAAACTTGCGACTCAAGACGCCAGTATATACGCTTCAGCCATCCATGCGGCGCGGCTCATCCATTGCCGTGCGGGCTCAACGACAAACCAGGGAGAAGGTTATGACTCTACGCTTCCGCACCGTGACAACGATACAGGGTCACGCCGGCTTCGTCGCCTCAAACCGCGGCCTGTGCCGGGTCTACCTCCCATCCCGAACCGTCGGAAGCCTCAGGCGCATCATCAAAAAAGACTCCCCCGAGGCAACCGAAGACCAAAGATTGCTGCCCGACTTCGCCAACGCGCTCAAACGCTATTTCGCCGGCAAGGCGGTCAACTTCACCGTGCAAATCGACCGGACCGGCCTTTCGCCATTCGAGGTCGACGTCTACCGCGCCTGCCGCCGAATCGCCTACGCCAAAACCCGTTCCTACAAACAACTCGCCGAAGCGATCGGCCGCCCCAACGCCGCCCGCGCCGTCGGCACCGCCCTGAGCCGCAATCCCTACCCGATCGTCATCCCCTGCCACCGCGTCGTCAAAAGCGACGGCTCACCAGGCGGCTTCTCCGCCCCCGGCGGCACTACAACAAAACACCGACTCCTCCAAATGGAGGCCGACGCCCCAATAACCTGAACCACCCCGGAAAACGCACATCACACCCGCCGCAACGCCTTCGCGGCCACCACTTCCTCATAAAGCGCCGTCAACTCCCGCGCATGCCGGGCCATCGACAAACGTTCCCGCATCTCCGCGGCTCCCGCCCGACAACCCGCGCGCAATTCCGGCTCCAAACAGGCAACAATCCCCCCCGCCAACGCCTTGACATCACGAGGCGAATCAATCACCACCCCGTGCCGTCCGGCTTCGATGACCTCCGCCGCCCCGTTAAAACGCGTCGTAACCACCGGCAACCCACACCCCAACGCCTCCAGCACCACCCGGCTGCACGGGTCGTACCACGTCGGATGCGCCAACGCATCCGCCGCCGCGTAAAACCCCCGCATATCGTCCACCGCCCCGACAAACCGAACCCGATCAGAAACCCCCAACCGACGCGCCAGACGCGCATAACGACCCGCATCATCACGCCCGACAACCACCAGGTGTGGCTGCCCCACCCTTCCAAGCGCGGGGGACTGATTCAGATCGGGTATAACCGCCACCGCTCGAACAAGCTCCGCCAGCCCCTTCAGCTTGAAGTTATGCGCCGCAAATAGTACCAGCGGCTCCGACTCATCAACACCAAGCTCGCGTCGAACCGCCGACCGACGCGTCTGCTCCTCATCCTCCGCCGGCGCCTCAACATCCACTCCATTAAACACAACGTGCAACCGCTCGCCCGGAAAGTCCGGAAACGCCGACCGAACCTGCCGACCAACATACTCAGAAACAGCCGCCACAAACGGCGGCTCACGCCCCGTCAAAATCCCCCGCTCCACCAACAACAAAAAGCGTTGTCGCCGATTGAACCGCCGACCAACCCGCTTGATCAGCCGCCGCATCGGCCCACCCGCCCGGGCCACACTCCGCTCCACCGCCTCAACATACGTCCCCCCCCGCGGCTGATACACGTCGCACGAAAAGCAAGGCGTTACCGCGTGAACGACGTCAAAGCCCGCCTCCCGACAATACCGATCCGCCTCCGCCACAAAACGCACCGCCCGTCCAACGCGCGCCCCCTTACCGAGCTCACCCTCCACAATCTCCAATCCCCAATCCCCAATCCCCAACCCCCAATCCCCAGTGACAACCGTCACATCCACCCCCAACGACGCCAACTGCCGCGCCATCTCCAAAGTCGACGTCTCCGCACCGCCCCGCCGAACGTCTACCTGTTCCTGGACGATCGCGACCTTCATGCTTGCCGACTCTTCCGCGCGATTCGGCGAAGAATCCAATCACTCTTGCGTACGATGCGACGCGCGTACCACCGCGTCCGCACCGCCCCGCGCGGCAAATTCAGATACGCCAACAGAAATCTCCAACGATCGCTCCGCGAAGCGCCAACCTGCCGCGCCGAGGCGTCCAACTGCGACAAATCCTTGATGATCCAGCGCATCCGCCGCCAATACGGACGGTGCGTGCGCGCCAAGTCAATTAGCGTAAACCGCGGCGGCCGCCCGCCCCGCGGATCAAGATCGACAAAGACATGGCAAAGATACAGATCGCGATGACAAAACCCGGTCCCGTGAAAAGCCGCCACAAACCGCGCCAGTCGCACCGCCAAATCGTGCCGCGCGATCCCACGCGTTACCGGAGCATCGCATTCGCACAACCCCGCCCATACCCGATCAAAACCATCGCCCGGCACACCCTCCAGCAGCACCGCGCTGCGCCGCTCAACCGCCCCCCACATCTCCTCAATAAACCCAACCGCCTCCGGCACGTTGATGTGCGCCTCCGCCAACCGCCGAGACTGCACATATTCCCAGTACGCCCGGCTGTGACGAACACACTGCCGACGAATGCGGTCCCACTGCTCCCCCAGCGGCGTCTCCGCATAACGCTTGATATAAAGAACGGCGGGACCGGCTTCCAACCGGTCATCCAGCGTCCACCGCCACCGTCGCCGACCCCCCAGCCCCGCCTTGCTCAACACCTCCCAACGCCCGCCCAAGCGGCTCACGTCGGTACTATTGTCAAACAGCGTGCTGAGTTGTTTCAGGCCACAAGCCCCCAGCCGCTCACGCCACCGCGGAGCCACCTCCTCGCGGCAACTCACGACGGCGCCCCCCGCGTCGCGACCACCGACTCGCCTCCATCCGAAGGCGCGCGCCCGTCCTCCGCTTCCAACTGCCGATTCCACTCTTCGAACAGATCGTTCATCTTGATCCGCTGATGCTCGTGCTTCTCCCAGCGCCTGGCCAGCCGATCAATCTCGCGAATCTGCTGCTTCACGTTCGGCGACAACCGCCGCGCTCCGAAGTACTCCACCAGAAAGCGCATCCGCTCGCCACGGCTGGTAAAGGGGCGCGCCGACACCGCTATGTGGCCCAACTCGTACAGCCACCAGTGACTCGACCGTCCCAGGTGCCGCCCACCCCGCCGCGGCCGCACGTCGAGAAAGAAAAACTCCGGCTCCCCCGCCGGCCCGAACCGCACCAGCACGTTACGCCAAAACAATTGCCCGTGCGCAAAGCCGGCCGTGTGCAGCTCGCCCACTTGTTGTGCCAGCCGCCGTGCCAGCAACGCCCGCTGGTCATGGCTCAGCGTCTCCCGCCCGGTCATCACGTCTCGCGCGAACGTCGTCAGATTCCGCCCCCCGGGCACTTCCTCCGTAATTAAAAAACACGCCGTAACGAAATGCCCCACCCGCCGAGATCCATACGCCACCGGCCGAACCGCCGGAAGCCCCAGCGACCGCATCTCATTCAGTAGACCAAACTCCGCCCGCCCACGATGCCGTCCGAAGAACGTCCCGCGAAACGCCCCCCGCAGCCGCCGGCGCCAATTCGAGTAGTAATACCGCTTCACATAAAAGCCCGGACCACCATCCGCACCCGCTACGTACAGCGTGTCCGTCGTTCGACTCCATGCCGCCACCCGACCGGCCGTGCGCGCCAACACGCTCTCGACCCGTTCGAGACCGCGGGCCCGCAGCCCCTCGCGATACGCTGGGTCAATCCGGATGTGGTCCGTCTGCAACATATCGTCCCATCAATCTGTCGTAGCAAGTCCGACGCTACATTTATGAACCAGCAGTTCCCGTATTTTGCCCATCACCATCTCCGTCGTCACGCCCGTCATGCAGCGCAAATCCAGCGGACACTTCCGCAATTGGCACGGCCCGCAATCCACCGGCACCTGAATCTTGATCTCACCCGCATAATCGGTGTCGGTCCACTCCTGATGCGTCGGCCCGAATATCGTCACCGTCGGCACGTCAAACGCCGCCCCATAGTGCCGCGGCCCCGTATCGTTGCAAACCAGCAGCGCCGCCCCGCGAATCAGCACCTTCAGCGACCCCAGTGTCGTCCCCGGGTCGGCACAACAAACCACGTCACTCCGCGCCGCCCGAGCAATCTCACGCATCAGCGGCACCTCGTCAGGCGACCCCACAATCACCGCCCGCAGATCAAATTCCTCCCGCAGCCGATCGCAAACCTCCGCGAACCGCTCCGGCAGCCAGCACTTCGCCGCTCCAAACGCCGCCCCCGGATTAATCACCGCATACCCCCGCCCGTCATCCAACCCGTAATGCCGCAACAACTCCGCCCCCGCCCGCTCCTGGTCGGGCGTGACCCCCAATCGCAACTTCAAATCCGTAACCTCGCACCCAACCCGCTCGGCAATCCTGACGTAATAGGGCAACACCGGCGACGGTACGAACTCCCGCCCGCGTTTCAGCGGCCTAAGCCGATCCGTCAGCAGCAAACTCCTTCCGTCCCGCGCATAGCCCACCCGCCGCGGAATCCGCGCCAGCCACGTTACCAGTGCCGACCGAAACGAATTCGTCAGCAGCAGCGCCAGGTCAAACCGCTCCGCCTTCAAACGCCCCGCCAACTCCACCATCCGCCATTCACGCCGCGGCCCCCCGCCCCGTGGCCAAAAAACCTCCCCATCGTGCCACCGCCCGCCCGCCACGACCTCCCGAACGTAGTCTTTCATCAGATACGTAATCCGCGCCTTGGCAAAGTGCCCGCGCAACGCCGCCAACACCGGCGTCGCCAACACCGCGTCGCCAACCCAGTTCGGAATCACAACCAGAATATTCCGGCAACTCTCGCCGCCAAAACCCGCGGCCATTATTTTTTCCCGCGCATCCCCTTACGAGTCCGCGGCTTCTTCTTGCCAGACCCGTCTCCACCCAACAACGGCAACCATTTCGCAAAACTCTTGTCAAACTCCTCACGCAACGCCGGGTCGTTCGCCTGGTACCCAACATCATCCAACGCCAACGCCTCAAACCAATCCACCATCAGCTTCCAATCATCCAGGCTGACATACTCACTGCCAATCTTCCCCCTGGTTTTGTCCATGTTGTGGTAATTACCCAACGCCAGACAAATCCCCGTCACCAGATACCCATACGCCCCAAAAGCCGTCGATTCACAAGAGCCGCCGTCCATCAGCTTCCGCTGAAAATGAAACTTCTTCCGACGCTTCGTCAACCCTTGCGCCACGCGGCCGCAAAACGCCGTCACACTCGGCTCAAACACGCTCATCCGATCGCCCACCCGCAAAATCGGCCCGTCCCCGATCCGCGCGTTCGGCAATTCGCTGCTCGTCTCGATCGCGATGATCGGCCACTTCTTCGATACCGTCCCGGCCTTTGCCGCCCCGATCGCCCCGATGAACCCCACCTCCTCGGCCCGCGTGAACAAACAGTAAACCTCCGCCCGTGCCTTCTTCTTACTCAGCCGAGTGAGTAACGTCAGCATAGCCGCGCAACCCGCAATGTCGTCGCAATCGCGCGCGTAAACGTTCCCACGCCGCTCATACGCCTCCGGCAAGTCCCACATCCCCGGCGAGTCAAACTCCACCGCCTCGCTCACGCGGACCAGCGCCTCCTCTGGAATCCGGTGCGTCACCGGCCCGCGCACCAGCTTCTTCACCTTCGTTACTTCCAGGACTTTCCCGCGAACCCGCTGGCCACCGCTCCAAAACCAGACTTTCGCCCCGGAAAAATATTCTTGCGCCACCCCGCCCCGAAAATCCGCCCGCAGCGTCCGCCCATCACACATTTTCCGCGCAACAAAACCCGGATGATCCATGTGCGCACTGAAAACCAAAGGCGTCACCTTCCGCGGCCGATAACAATATCGGACCAACAAATTCCCGTACCGATCCTCTGAAACGCTCACGCCCCCCGTCCGCCCGCAAAACGAACTCACGTAATCCTGAACGGCCGTCTCAACAAACGTCCCCGTCGGCAACGATAAAAGCTCTTTCAAAATCTTGGACAGCGCCATGCGAACACTCCTGTGGATTGTGTGTTTCCAAGGTTGACATCTTACGCCTGCCGGTTCACCGCTTCAATTTCGCTGCCGCCGGCGCCGCGATACCCTTATGGGACGCCGACCGCGGATTTTTTGCCATGAATGTTCTCACACCGCCGTCTAATATGAACAGAATGACCGACGCGACCGTCGACGCCGAGATGGCGCATGCCTTGATCGCTCAGGCGCAACGCGGCAGCCGACCCGCCGTGGACCAAATCGTCCGCGAGAACGAGGGTTGGGTGCGCGGCGTCATCTACGGCACTATAGGCCGGGCCGACCTTGTCGACGACGTCGCTCAACAGGTCTGGACTCAGGTCTGGCAGCGACTCGGTTCGTTACAGGACCCCCGGCGGTTGCGAGCGTGGCTATACGCCGTCGCGCGAAACGCCGCTATCGACGCTTCGCAGGATCGGCGACGACGCAGCACCATCGGACTCGATTTCGTCGCCGACGGCCTCGGCGACAACCCCGGTCGCGGACCCGTGAAGTCCGTGGTCGGCGACGAGCTTCGCGAGACACTACTACGGGCGGTCGAGGCACTGCCCGCGCTGTACCGCGAACCGTTCGTCCTACGGCACCTGGAAGACTGGAGCTATGCGGAGATCGGAAATTTGTTAGGTTTGTCAGTCGAAACGGTCGAGACCAGACTAGTGCGAGCCCGACGCCTTTTACGCGAAACGTTGCAAGGCAAGGTGGAACCATGAGTAACCCCACGCACGATCTGGAGCGCCTGATCTCGCGCTGCCTCGACGATGAGTGCAGCCCGCCGGAGCAACGCGAACTCAACGCCAGATTGCGGCGCGACCCCCGTGCCGCGGCCCTCTTCGAGGAGCACGCCGCCCTGGACCGCGAAATCAAGCACGCCCTGCGCAGCGCGCTGCACCGCACGCCAGACCGGCACCGTCCCCTCCCACTCTGGGAACGTGTCGCTCGCGTCGCCGTCCTCGCCGCCGCCGCCTGCCTCGCCGTCATGTTCTGGTTTACCTCGCCCCGGCAACCGACCACGCCCGGTGAGACCACCTCGGCACTGGCCCAGACCCATTCATGGTTCGCCGCTCCGCCCGCCGTCGGCGATACGCTCGTCGAACAACCCGAACGATTCAACCGTCCCGTCAACTGGGTCGGCAAACCAAAAACCGACTGGATCGTCGTCCCAACCGACCAACCCGGCGAGTTTCTCGTGATCGAAGTCAACCGTGTCCTGACGCGCTCTACGCGCGTCCGGCAGGATTTCTAATATGTTTGCATCGATTATGTCGATATGCCTGACCACAAAACAAGATGCCTGATCTCAAAACAAGAAGAGCCGCGGGCTTCAGCCCGCGCGACCGTTCACCGCACCAAACGATCGCGAATTCATGAATCAGTATAGGAGTAACCAAATGTTCAACCTCGCATCTCTCGCAATCTTTCTCCTGACCCTCTTTGCAACCGCCAACCCCGATTTAACCCAGTCCGTCGTACTCGAAGCCGGTGACGACAACGCCGTGACTCTTAGCGGTTCCTTGTCCCTCACCGTTGGCGGCGAGGAAGACGACCAACAGATCGACTTGTACAAAATCGAGTCGATACCCAAGGTCTGGATCGGCGTCCGAGTCAGCACCGTGCCCGATGCCCTCGCCGCACACCTTAAACGCGGCTACCTCATGATCGTAAACGTCGCCGAAAACAGCCCCGCCGACCACGCCGGCATCGAACGCTACGACGTCGTCCTCTCCTTCAACGACCGCGACATCGACGACATGAAGGACCTCCTCGAAGCCATCCGCGAAAACGGCCCCGACAACACCGCCAAAAGCATCGTTATCCAGGGCGGCGAGGAAAAGACCCTCACCATCACCCCCATCCAACGCGACCTCGCCGTCACGCCAACTTTCAAATACGAGGAGCAGGAGGCTGCCCAGGTCGATCCGCTGAAAAAATACTTCGGCCACCGCTTCAAGATCGGTCCCGACGGCCACATGCTCGTCACCCCACATGGCCGTCTCGACCAACTCCCCGACGACATCATGATCATGATCGATAAAATCCCCGACTTCGACATGCACTCCTTCGATGATTCTTTCTTCAGGTTCAATATCGACATCGACGATTTCCACGAGCAATTCTTCGCGGACGAAGACGGCGACGAAAGCTCCGCCATCACCATCACTATCACCGAGGATGGCGAGTCTCTCTCTATCCAGCGCGACAAGGACGGCACCTTCACCGTCGAACGCCGGGACGCCGACGGTAGCCGCTCCTCCAACACCTACGACGATGCCGACCAGCTCCGCGAGGAAGATCCGGATGCGTACAAAATCTATAAGCGCTCAAAGCGCGGCCACGGGCTTTCGACCTTTATCGTTACGCCGGACTTCAAAAACCTCGGCGCCAAACAGCAGCAGTTCCAGATCGAACTCAAAACCCAACTCGACAAAGCCCACGCGCAGGTAGACCACGCGAACCGGGTCGTCGAGAAAGCCCGCCAAGCCCACGCGAAAGCTAAAGTCCATCGCTACAAAATCAAACGCGACAACGAAAAGAGCGGAACTCACTCAAAGGCCGTCTCGCTGATCATCGACAACGGCTATATCACCCTGACGATCACCGAAGACGGCGTCACCCGCGAATACCAGTTCGACAGCCGCGATGACTTCAAAAACACCGAACCGCAGCTCTACGAGCACTACAAACAGCACCTCGACAGCGCTGATTAAAACCGGCCCCCCATAATAAGAGGAGCCGCGCGCCTGAAGCCAAAGAGCCGCGAACCTGAAGAGCCGCGGGCTTCAGCCCGCGCGGTCCCTCGACCACAAACCAGCGTGGACACCACCCACTATCTTGCTTACTCCATCATCCACGCAGCAACCTGCTCCGCCGCGTCACCCCGCGCCAACCCCTTCGACGCCCGCGACATATCCTCCCGCGCCACCCGCGCCGACAACCGTCGCAACGCCCCCAGCACCGGCCCCCGGTTCGCTTCCGCTTCCAACCGATCCTCCACCAGCACCGCCGCACCGGCATCAACCAGCACCCGCGCGTTGGCATGTTGGTGCCGATCACGATGGTACGGGTACGGCAACAGAATCGCCGGCACCCCCAGCACCGTCAGCTCCGCCAGGGTCGAGGCCCCCGCCCGCGAGATCGCCGCGTCCGCCGCCGCCAGCGCCAGCCACACCTCGTGAGTAAACGCCAACACTTTCGCCTCGACACCCGCCGCGGCATACGCCCCGCGCGTCTCCTCCTCATCCAACGAACCGGACAGGTGCAAAAGCTGCCACTCCGCGTGCTCCGCGACGAATTCCGGCCAAACACGCTGCATCACTCGATTAACCGTGCGAGCACCCTGCGAGGCCCCGGTCACCAGCAACACCGGCCGAGACGGATCCAGCCCGAAACGCTCGCACCCCTCCTCCCGACTCGCCGACGCAAACTCCGTCCGAATCGGACAACCCGGCACCCGGCAATTTACCCCGGGCGGAAAATGTTTCCGCGAAACCTCCCATTGCAACACGACCAGGTCCGCGTGCCGCGCCAGGTAACGGTTTGCCCGCCCCGGAATCGCATCCTGATTCAGAACCCCCGTCCGAATCCCCAGCGACCGCGCCGCAACAACCGCCGGACCCGCCGCGTATCCACCCAGCCCCAGTACCGCCCGCGGCTGCTTGTCTCGCAAAAAAGCCCGCGCCGCCCGCACACTTGCCCGCCAACTCCACCAGAACCCGGGCAGTCGCAACGGATTCACCGTCAGCGGCCGCACCGGCTGCTCAACCTGCACAAACCCCGTCCGTCCCAATAATACCTTATCCAACAACCGCGTCGTCGTGAAAAACGTGACCCCCGCCCCCGGCTCACTCCGCCGCAACGACTCGGCTACCGCCAACCCGGGAAACAAATGCCCCCCCGTCCCACCACCTGCAAACACATACTCAGCCGCGCTCATCGCCAGGCATCATAACGAACAGCGCCACTCCACACACCAATCCCCAATCCGCAATCGTCGATCTCACGTCTTCCGCTCGAATTCTCGCTCCCGCTTCTGCCGCTCGCGAGTCGCGCGCTCCAGCGCCTGCCGCTCGACGTAGTTCAAACTGTGCAACCCCCGCTCGTGTACCTTCTTCAGAATCCGGTCCAACTCCGTAGACTTCTTGGCATCCTTCTGAACCTTCCGCTCCCAACCGCCTGGGTTCAGATTGTTAAAGTCCGAAGCGCTCGTCTTCGTCCGCCGCTTCAATTTGAAAATCCGCGAGAAAAAGCCGCCCCCGCGGCGTGGATTGTACTCACGATACGGCGCATACTTGGCACTTTCATCCACGATCATCCCGGACTTGATCATTTTCAGACGCTGCCAGCACGTGAACCCACCGAACATCGCGATAAAGATCAGCATCCCGCTGCCCCCACCGCTCAATCCCCACAATCCGAGTCCAATACACCCGACGATCCCAACCTGGCACGCGATCGTCATCGCCCGCTGCAACCCCACAAACGGCCAAAGCAGGCATTGAAACAATTGCCCGCCGTCAAGCGGATAAATAGGCAGCAGATTCAACGCCAGCAGGAAGTAATTCACCCAGTAGAAGATCGCCAGGTACCAGAACCACGGCGGCGCTCCCTGGGGTATTGCGACGCTGTGAAAGGGACTTAGCGAGAAAATCGCAAGAGTTTTGGCGGTGGCTGCCAGAATTGCCCCGCTGACAAGACAGAAAAGCACGTTCACGAGCGGCCCGCATGCCACCGTCACGAACTGCGCCCAAGGCGTCATCGGCGCGTGCGCGTATGCCAATCCCCCCAGCGGCCACATCAATATGTTCTCCGCATCCCCGCCCACCGATCGCGCACCAAAACAGTGACCAAACTCGTGAACCAACACAATCCCGAACAACATCCCCAGAAACGCGGCCTCGAAGGCCCAATCCTCGGAGCCCATCAACCGCCAGGCAATCCAGATCACAAAAAGAATATGAACCCGAATCGCGATGCCGAACAGGCGGCCGACCTTGAACGACGCGTTCAGAAAATCCATGCCCGCTTACCTTCCTTTAAGCACGTAACGCTCGTAGTACAAAAGCGTTACGATCGTCTTGGCGTCCGTGATCCGACCGTCACCGATCGCCCGCAACGCTTCATCCAGTTTCATCGGCGTATTCTCGATCCGCTCCCCCGGTTCCAACGCCGTTTCTCCCAAAACCAGTCCCGTCGCCAAAAACGCGTGCATATGCTCGGTGCAAACCCCAGGTGTCGAATAGAACGACAACAACGGCTCCAGCCTACCCGCTCGATAACCGGTTTCCTCGGCCAATTCACGCCGGGCACACTCTATCGCCGGCTCGGGTAGATCGAGCGTACCCGCCGGCAACTCCAGCAACGTCTGCCCGACCGCAAAACGGTAATTGCTGATCAGCAACACCCGCCCGTCATCCAGAATGGGCAAGACCACGGCAGCTCCGGGATGCACCATGAGATCATAGCGTCGATCCCGGCCGTCCCGATCGCGGACGTCATGCTGTTCAACCCTGAATTTCCTGCCTTCATAGACTATTTCGGGCTCAGCCACCGGTTGCCCTCGCTTTCCGCCAAACCGTTCCGCGCATACTTACATCCTGCCGGCGATCGACACGCAGGATTATAACGCACATCAAGCATCGCTGCTTGACTATTGGAAAAAGCATGAAAGCGCAGGATAGAATAGCTAGATATCCTATACAGGTGCGTCGTTCGACTAATTCCGCTCATCGTGCACCGGGGGCAACGCCCTTGCACGTGTCGGCAAGCATGCGCCTGCTGATTAGAAGGGGTATTAGACAAACGTGTTTCACGTGAAACAGCGTTGCGCGGCATCACAGATCGTGCAAATGTGTTTCACGTGAAACACATTTGCGCGAGCACGTCGCGATCTGGGTGTCTCTAATACAAGTGCTCTGTCACGCCTCGATTTGCCCGTAGCGTCGGCCCCCCGCGGCCGACGTCGAATAGCTGAACACCTACCGATTGCCGACGTCGACCGCGAGGCCCGACACCACTACCCAAAAACCAAGACATGACGCAATAACCAGTGATCTGTCAACCATGACATGGAGCGTGCGGGCGGGGTGTGCGACACCACGGCGGTAGTCGATCAGAGCCCCAAACGCGAATATGGGCTTTTCGCCAGAGCCCGAAGCGCAAACGAGGAGCCGGTTGCAATATCTGCGTGACTGGTGTGGCGAGTGGTGTTGGGCGGCAGACTGGCCTTACACTGTAAATGGTCGATTTCTTCGCCGTCCGCGAGGACTTTCGTTGCGTGGGTGGCCCGTCGCTTCAGCGGCGGGGGACACGAATGGACGGTCGATTCGTGTCCCCCACGGCTAAAGCCATGGGCCACCCGACTCGTGAGGAGGTTGGCTCGGCCCTGCTTGACAAGTGCGGACAGGATCTCGTTGTCCCCAACCTTAGTGGAGCAGATGCTGTACGCCAACGCAACTTCGTGACGCGTATCGACCAGAAGGTGGAGCTTGTATCCGAACCACTCTACCATCTTCACGAACCGCCCCTCGTTGTTGGTGCACTCCTTCCGTACGTCGGCCGGCTGCGGCAAAGCGCCGGCCTGCTGCCTGACCGCCTGACTACGGGGCCGCCGGGTATTGAGTCCCGTGGCGTCGCCGGACGTGTTGGTTCCCAGATCCGGCACGGCCGTGCTCAGTCGCCGAACCATCAGGTCGAAAATAACACGCAGCAAACACCGTGCTCGCCCAAACTTCGGCACAACGTAACCGGATCATGGAGGTACAGCGATTCTGCGGGCTGCGATTTCCAGCGGCCGCAAGTCGCGTGAAATCGTAACCTTAGCCCGAATACTTCATACCGCGGAGGGCGCAGAGGACGCAGAGTGTTATCTAGAAAGAAGTTATGGCAAAACCATAGAGCGTTTCATTTTGGCAGTGTGTTTATCCCTTGTTTCGTGCTCACGTCGCTAATCTCCTTTTATTCCAGTTCTATGCGATCTCTGCGTGCTCCGCGGTGAATGCTCCGGGTTAGGTATTTGGGCAGGGTTTGGAGCAAATTCGCATTCGCGAACGTGTTGGTATTTGCCTCGGAATCTGGTATAATATATATATGTCAGACAAGAAGCAGACGATTACACGAGTCAAGATGTCGCCGCGCGAGCGGGACCGGCGGTCGCAATTGGCACAGCTAGCACGCGGGGCGGGATTGCTCCGCGGAACACTGGCGATCCGAAAGCGAGTCTGCGGAAAGCCGAACTGCAAGTGCGCCAAGGGTGAGAAGCACGCCTCCCTCTATTTGGTGGCCAGCTACGAGGGGTGTCCACGTCAACTCTTCATCCCCAAGGACTGGGAGCCGCAAGTGCGCCGGTGGGTGAAACAGTATCAGCAAGTAAGGAAGCTCCTCGAAGAGATATCCCTAATCTATTGGGACAAGGTCAAGAAGAGGCAAGGGTAGAGATTCTTCGACGTCTGTTGGCGTACGTTCATAAGTAACTACTGCTCCTTCAAGGGTTTATTGATGAGTTCGACTGGATGCCACGGGCAAGGGCTGCGTCGATTCGTTCTCGATCGGAGAGACAACCTTGCCGCGGTCCTTGCTCGTGTTTCCACGGTGCCGCGGAGAGCATATGTAAGCTGGATCACCGATAAACCCGCCACTTGCGGAATCGCTGATGGATGGCGGGTTGACTTTCTGGGGTTGTGTGATAGGTTTGTAATCGCCCGAGTTGGCAGGCGGATTGCGTGTCGGAAGCGTCCGTCATTTCGACAGAAGCCTATATCGTTTGGGTAGAAACGAGTAGCATTTGGTTTACTGAATAATCCCCGATAGCTCAATTGGTAGAGCGAGCGGCTGTTAACCGCTAGGTTGTAGGTTCGAGTCCTACTCGGGGAGTTCATAAGTCGTTTCCCTTAAACGATTTACGACCCTTTCTTCATCACTTCCGCTCCTGATTCGCGTTCAAAAAGACGGTACAAAACGGTAATTACCGTTTTGGCAGCTCGTTCCTCTGTCGCCAGAATCGGTGCTAAGCGATTGTATGGACACGACTTGCGGCGAGCGCGCGAACATCCGAGCGAGCGGCTCTTCACCGCTAGACCGAACTTCTCTTGAGGGATCGTGATAAGGCCCTTCATGTAAACAGGTTACGCGCATTCAGAGTGCGCGGTTTCTGGCTACAGGGTGTGGGATACGCCGAGCAGGGTTAGCGCGCGGCTTTGGGGAGCGGTGGGTTT
>JAUWNI010000057.1 GCA_030612705.1 Phycisphaerae bacterium
CAGCGCGTGATCTGCCGGGATGAGTTGCTGTTTGAACGCGAGATTGACGCGGTGGTTGAGAGCTAACAGTCCGCCGCAAAAGTAGGCGGCGAGACTGTAGCGGCCGACCCCCGTGTCGGCCGTGGAGTACGGGAAAACAGCCGCCCACGAGAACGGCCGACACGGGGGGTCGGCCGCTACATACCCCCATACATACATAAACACATACGCACACACATACATACACAAAGCCACAAGGTTGGCAGGTGGGTGAGTGCCACCTACACTTTGGGGGGGGGTGTTAGCGGCGGAGCTTGAGTTATGAGCGTGCGTCACCTGGAGTCTTTGTTCAAACCCGCGTCGGTGGCCGTCATCGGTGCTTCGAACAACCCGCGGAGCATCGGCGGTGTGGTCATGCGGAACCTGCTGATGTCCGGGTTCACCGGGCCGATCATGCCGGTGAATCCGAAGTATCAGGCGGTGGCCGGCGTGCTGACGTATCCGGATGTCGCGAGTTTGCCGGTGACACCCGATATGGCTGTGATCTGCACCGGGCCGAAGATCGTACCGGACCTGATCGAGCAGCTTGGTAAGCGGGGGACGCGCGGCGTCACGGTAATTACGGCGGGATTGTCGGATATCAAGCACGGCAACGGACGGACGATTCAGGAGGCGATGCTCGACAACGCCCGGCCGTACGAGTTGCGTATCCTGGGACCGAACTGCGTGGGGTTGCTGGTTCCCGGGATTGGGTTGAACGCGTCGTTCGCTCATACGCAGATCGGGCCGGGGTCGCTGGCGTTCGTGTCGCAGTCGGGTGGATTTTGCACCGCCACGCTCGACTGGGCCAAGGCCAAGGGCATCGGCTTTTCGCACTTTATATCGCTAGGCAATAGCGCGGATGTCGATTTTGGGGATGTGCTCGACTATCTCGGCAGCGCGCCGGAGACCGCCGCGATTCTACTGTATATGGAGTCGATCGGGGCGGACGAGGCGCGGAAGTTCATGTCGGCGGCGCGGGCGGCGGCGCGTAACAAGCCGGTGCTGGTGATCAAGTCCGGCCGCAACGTGGAAGGTGCCCGGGCGGCGGCGTCACACACCGGGGCGCTGGCGGGGTCGGACAACGTCTACGACGCCGCGCTGCGCCGGGCGGGGATTCTACGCGTTTACGACCTGGACGAGCTGTTCGATGCCGTTGAGACGCTGGCGCGCTCGCAGCCGTTGCGTGGCGAGCGGTTGGCGATTCTGACCAACGGGGGAGGGCCGGGGGTAATCGCGACCGACGCGTTGATCGAGAACGGCGGGCAGTTGGCGGAGTTTTCGCCGGAGACAATGGAGAGGCTGAGCTCCTTATTGCCGGGGACGTGGTCGCATGGGAACCCGGTGGACATGATCGGGGACGCCGACGCGCAGACATATGTTAATGCGCTGCGGATCCTGCTGGATGATTCGAATATCGATGCGATTCTGGTGATGAACGCGCCGAGCGCGATCGCGCCGCCGGTGACCGCGGCGCGCGGGATCGTGGATCTCGTTCGTGAGGCGAAGCTGCCGATTTTGACGAGTTGGCTGGGTGGTGAGGCGGCGGGGCGGGCGCGGCGTATTTTTGCCGAGGCGAACATCCCGACGTACGACACGCCGGAGAACGCGGTGCGGGCGTTCATGCACATGGTTCAATATAGGCGGAACCAGGAGATTTTGACGCAGGTTCCGCCGTCGGCGCCGACGGATTTCACCCCGACGCCGGGCGCGGCACGATCGGTGATCGAGAAGGCGCTGCTTGAGCGGCGTGAATTGCTGACCGAGCCGGAGGCGAAACAGGTATTGGCGGCGTACGGGATACCGGTGGTCGAGACACGGGTGGTGAAGAATCCCGACGAGGCGGCATCGGTTGCCGAGGCGATCGGCTTTCCGGTGGCGCTCAAGATTCTCTCGCCCGACATCACGCACAAGTCCGACGTGGGCGGCGTGGCGCTGGGGCTCCATACGGTTGAGGAAGTCCGCTCGGCGGCGGAGACGATGAACGCCCGGATCACGAAGAATTTTCCGGACGCGCTGATCGCCGGTTTCACGGTACAGAAAATGGCCCAGCGCCCGAGGGCACACGAGTTGATCGTCGGGATGACGACCGACTCGATCTTCGGGCCAATCATTCTGTTCGGGCGGGGTGGGACGGCGGTCGAAGTGATTGCGGATCGGGCGGTGGCGTTGCCGCCGCTCAATATGAGCCTGGCGCGTTACCTGATTTCCCGGACGCGGGTGTTTAAGTTGCTGAAGGGGTACCGTGATCGGCCGGCGGTGGATTTCGATGCCATCTGCTTAACGCTGATGCAGCTCTCGCAACTGATTATTGACCGGCCCGAGATTGTCGAGTTGGACATCAACCCGCTATTCGCGGATGACCAGGGTGTGCTGGCACTTGACGCGCGCGTGCGGGTCACGCCGGCGGAAACGACCGGTTCCGAACGGCTGGCAATTCGGCCTTATCCTCGCGAGTTGGAGGAGACGATCAAGCTGCCATCCGGGCGTGAGGTTTTCGTGCGTCCGATTCGGCCGGAGGATCAGCCGGCACACAAGGCGTTCATCGAGCAAATCACGCCCGAGGATTTTCGTTTTCGACAGATCGGCGTGACGCGGGACATTCCGCCGTCGGAGATGGCTCGTTTGGTGCAGATCGACTACGACCGGGAGATGGCGTTCATCGCGACGGCGGCAAATGAGCAGGGCGGGTTGGAGACGCTGGCGGTGGTTCGCACGGTGACCAGCCCGGACAATACCAAGGCGGATTTCGCGATCATGGTGCGCTCCGACCTGAAGCGGACGGGGTTGGGAACGGCGTTGATGAACAAGATGATCGGCTATTGCAGGAGCCGTGGGACGGGAGCGATCGTCGGGCTGGTACTGGCGGACAATCAGGCGATGCTGGATCTGACGCGGAAGTTTGGTTTCGAGACCCGAACGCTGCCGGAATCCGGGCGTTGCGAAATCAAGTTTCGTTTGAAGTAACACTGGCTGACCGCGCGCGATTGGGTAACAAGCCATTGATTGGGGGAGTGTAAAGCTCTGCTTTGCGCCGCGGGGGATTCACGGACGTAGCGGCCGGCGCCTCGCCGGCCGTAATAGGCCGGAAACGCCGCTTTGCGCCTTCGGCCCGCGAGGCGCGGGCCGCTACATGCCTTTTGCGACGGACTATTATGGGGTGGTCGTCGATTATGCCGATCGAGGCGTTTCATTCCGAAATGAACCGTATATTCCTAAGACTGCCTTGCGGGATGCGTTGGTTCGGCGGGCCGGTTTCGATCGTTACACACGTTGTTGTCCGGGTAGCCCGATATACACGATAGCGTGATGGGTGCAGACATTGTGGACAAACAAATTGCGGCACTGCGCGACGGTGGCGAATCGATTGCCGGTGCGCTGTCCGACCTGGATGCGAAGCTGACGGAGTGGTTGGCGGCGATGCAGGAGGGACAGGCGGCGGTGGTGGATGGGTTGACGTGGGTTGCCGACACCCTGGAAGCGGGAGCGCCCGCGGAAACGGCTTCAGTGGCCGAGGTGACTGCGGAATTGGAGACCGTTCCGGAAGACGAATCGGTCTCGAAAGGGGAGGCGGTTTCGCGGAGCGAGGCCGTCGTGGCCGCGGAACCGGAACCTGAGCCGGAACCGCCGCCGGTGGCTAAGCCAGGCCGCGGAATGTTCCAGAAGCCGGTCAGGGCCGTCGGTGACGCCGACAGCGATGCACCGGCGGCCGGACCCGAATCCGAGCAGCCGGGCGACGAGTCGGCGTCGGCGGAAGACGACGAGGCGCTGCTGGCCTCGCTGGACGAGGAAACCGCGAGTGCGATTCGAGTGAAACGCCGATTGAGCAACGACAAGCGGAGCGTACGGGAGTTGCTCGAGGAGCTTCAAGCGGAGCGGCCGAAGTCGAAAGGTACGACGCAACAGCGTGGGCAGTGGTGGAGACGAGGTAATGAGCAGCAGGGCGGCTGACAAGAAAGTACCAAGCGACGCGTCGCGGGTTGATGTGGGCAGGCTCGAACAATTGGGTCGGGAACTGATCTCCGGCATGCAGGCTTTGCGGGAGCTGATGGGAGCCCGCGCGGCGGCCTTGGAGGAGTGCCGCAATGCGCTCGAGGAATACAACGGCCGGCTGGCACATGAGAACGAGCAGCTAGCGCTGCGTGAGCAGGAGCTGTGCGGGCAGTACGATGGTCGCGAAGCGGAACTCGCGGCCCGCGAGACTCTGCGGGCCGAGCAGGAGGCGAAGTTCGCCGAGGCGGTGAAGCAATACGAATCACAAGCGCAGGCATTGCAACAGCAGCAGGCCGGGCTGGCCGCGCAGATCGAGCAGGCCGGCCTCAAGGAAAATGAGTTGGCCGCGCGCGACGCATCCATGGTCGAGCGGGAAAGTCAGGTCGTCGCCGTGACGCGGGAGTTGGAAACGCAAACCGCGGCGTTGGAGCAGAAGCGTGAAGAGGTTGCGGTGGTCGAGCGCGAGACGGGCCAGGTCGCGGCCCAGTTGGACAATCGCCGCGTGGAGCTCGAGGAGCGTCAGGCAGGGTTGGCGTCGAAAGAGATCGCGCTGACGCAAGGGCTGGATGAACTGCGCGGCAAGGTGGAGGAAGTCGAGGCGCGCGGAGCGGAGCTTGAAAGGATGTCGACTACGCTGGATCAGCGCCGCGCCGAGCTGGATGAGCAACAGGCCCGCCTGAGCGTCGCGCAGCAGGATTGCGAAGTGAAGATGCACGCACTCGAATCGGCGCAGGACAACCTGGCGGCGCTTCAGAATCAACTGGCAAACGAAATCCACCAGCTTGCCCAGCAGAAATCCGATCTGTTGCCGCGGATCGGGATGACCGATGACGGGCAGACGGCCGATCAGCTTCCCAAGCCGGCCGAGAACAAGGCCCGCGATTCGCTGGAGCGTTTCCAGAAGATGTGCCGCGATGCGAAGCGCAAGGCGATCGGGTCCGGTTGACTGAACACGGGGTGAGGGCCGCGCGATGGCGTTGGGATTGTTTTCAAAAAGCAAGGAGGCGAGCAACTCGCACGCGATTCTCGCGGGCGGCGAATATGTGCCCGCCGAGAAGGTCAAGCTTGCCGGAGATCCTCTCGCGCAAGCCCTGCAAACCGGGCGCTTCGGCCTGATCCTGCGACTCCGGCAGGAGTGGGCCGATCATCCCGACGGCAAGAAGGCGTACGACGCGGCGTCGAAGGCCGCGGACGAGTGTTTCGCATTGGTTCCGGAGGGTTTTGTCTCGATCGCGCTGTCGATTTTCGATCAGCCCGGCAGCCCGGAGAAGGATTGCGAGACCGAGCCGTTTCTGCTCGGGCGCTACGCGGTCACCAATGCGGATTACCAGTTCTTTGTTGACGCCGGCGGGTACGAGGAGCTGGAACTATGGCCGGAGGAGATCTGGCCGCACCTGATCAACTTCAAGGATAGGACCGGACAGCACGGGCCGCGTTTCTGGCAGGGGGGGCGGCATCATCGCGAGTTGGCCGACCATCCGGTCGTGGGCGTCTCGTTCTATGAGGCGGCGGCATATGCGGATTGGGCCGGGTATCGGCTGCCGACCGAGGCCGAGTGGCAGATGGCGGCGAGTTGGCGGATTCGCAGCAGCGCCCACGTACACCGTCGATATCCCTGGGGCGACGCGCTCGATCTGAGCTTTTGCAACATCTGGGCATCTGGGCACGGGGGCACGCTGCCGGTGTGTGCGTGTCCGGGCGGGTCGTCGCCGAACTGTGTGCTGCAACTGATCGGCAATACATGGGAGTGGACCGACGCGGACTTTGAGGCGGTCGACCGCGACGGTCGGCGGATCATGGGCGACACGTTGCTGAAGGTTATCCGGGGCGGCGCTTACGACACGTATTTCCCGTGGCAAGCGATCAACGTGTTTCGCTCCGGGTTGGGATGCGTGGCGCGGTCTCACAACGTGGGATTCCGTTGCGCGATGGATTTGCCGGGGAATTGACGGGCAGCGCAGACAAGGAGAACACGTGTCAAAACCCGTCGCGACAGACTCCAAGTACACCCCGTGCTTGATTTGCGAGACGACGAACGCGCCGAACGCGATTCTGTGCAAGGAGTGCTCAGCGCCGATGGCGCTCGTACACGAGGCGCTCGCGCAGGAGCGCGACCCGCAAATGGTGAGCATCCTCGGCGACAGCAACGTCGGGAAGACGGTTTACCTGGGCTTTCTGCTCGACATGCTCTCGCAGCGGGCGAACGATTTTGAAGCGATCCCGCGCGGGGCGTACTCGGTCGACTTGCAGCAACTCGTCATCAGCCACATGGCGTACCGGATGTTTCCCCCGAAGACGCCGATGGAATCCGACGCGTGGAATTGGACGTATTACCAGATTTGCAAGCGGGGTGGCTCGCCGAAGTGGGTGGATTTGGTGATGCCGGACATGGCGGGCGAGGCAATCGCGGCGGAGGTGGCGTCGCCCTCGACGTTTCAGATCATCCAGAATCTGCTCAACAAGTCGTCGGGCTTGTTGCTGCTGGTAGATGCGGCGTTGGCGGCGAACGGGTCGGCGCAGCCGGACTTCTTTGCGCTGAAGATGATGAGCTATATCGACACGATGTTCGTGTGCAAGCGCGGCAAGCGGATCGGCATGCCGGTGGCGATCGTGCTGACCAAGGCGGATTACTGTCCGGAATGTTTCGACAGTCCGCGGCGGTTTACCGAGGCTAATTTGAACCGGCTGTGGAATCTGTGCGAGAGCCGCTTTTCGAAGGTGGAGTTTTTCGCCAGCAGTGTGGTGGGTTCGCTGGCTTATGCGACCGCCGAGGGCGAGGATTTCGTGACGCCGGTGCCGCTGCACACTGCATTGCGGGGCGTTCTGGAGCCGTTTGAATGGATGGTGGAACAGTTGTAGACGTGGGCGAGGCTTGTGCCGCAACGGTACAGGCTGAGCAGGCGATTTTCACGTCGGTTCGCTCGCCGATGGGGACGGGGTACCAGCTTATCGCCGCCGGTCGGGGGATTTCCGCGGACGAGCGGCGCGAGATCGTGCAGTGCGCTCCGTCGCACGGGAGCTTGTGCGATTCGTCGTCGACGGCAACGGGATTGGCGAGTTTCGCCCTAGGCAGCGGTCGTCGGTGCGTCTTTCTGTCGCGCAGCGCGGGCCCCGAGCACACCGGACGCGGCGGCTATCGCGTTTACACGCACGTGCTGGTGATGGAGTTGGAGGTCTTTCGACTTTTTCGATGCGATCCGTTTAACGTGGAAGCAACGGTATCGACGGAGACGATCGAGGATGTGACGCGCACGCCGCCTTCGGGATTGGAGTTGCTTTCGCTTTCCTTGGCAACGAGAACGCCGGTCGGCGGGGAAAGCGATAACGAGCTTTTGCCAGAGGACGGCGAGGCCGAGCGGGCCGCGCGGGTTTTATCTGCGGTATTGGGCGAGCGTCGTATGCTCATGGTCGGAGCGCCGCGACCGCGGGAGGTTTTGCGCTGGGTGCTGGGAGCGACGCCGGCGGCGCTGCGGCGGGATTTGTCGGTGTCGTACGGTCTGAAGTTCTCGCCAGCCAGACGATTTCAGCTTGTGATCGCGGGTGCGAATTCGGCCGAGACGGAACGCATCGTTCGAGATCACGAGATCGAGTTGTTCGATTGGGAATCGCCGGCGGCGCCGGTGGATTGTCCGTTTGAGGCGTGGTTGCGTTTTGCTCAGCGGCGTTGGCGGTCGGGCCGGCACGGCGATCTCGCGCGTCTTTCGTCGGAACTGTCGCGTGATTGTTCCGCGGCCATGCTGGAACAGATTGCGAGCCTCTCGGAAGACATCGAGCGCGTGCCGGATGCCGACGCGTCGTTGCTCCGAGAGTTATCGCGACGACATCCATGGGGTATGCCCGAATGTGACGCACACCGGCGCTTGCTGGATCGGTTTCGCAAGGCGGCGGAGGCGCGGAAGGAAGCTCTAGCGCAAGCTGAGCAAGAAGCCGCGGGGGATGAAGAAGCGGACTAGTGCATCGCCACACATCATTTTATGGGTGGCTCGGGCGTCCCGCCCGAGATTTCCACAGGCGAGACGCTTGTGCCACCCGTCCGATTGTAGATTGACGATTGGAGATTGGAGATTGGGGATTGGTCCTCGCAGCCGGCATAAACCCACAGTTCTCAATACATAATCGTCAACGGCCAAACTCCAATCTCCAATTTCCAATCTTGGATCTCCAATCTCCAATCTTTGATCTTCAATCCGTTGTTCCATCAATTTATACGCGACGCAGCATTCGCGGGGTTGCGGGTTACAGCGGAATATTTACGTTATCGGGCTGCCTGGTTTCGGTTGTTTGACGAGACGACGTGCGGGCATAATGCTGTTGGCGGTTGCTGATTTGGCCCTCGCTTGCGCTTCGGGTTCTGATGAGTGTTTGCCTCTAGTTCTCTCACACGCCGAGATGATACTCTTCGGGGAAAAGTTTCCAATCTATCAGACAAAACGGTTATGATGTACCTACATATAGGTATTGTGATCAACGGCGTGTAGTCTACGATGGAATTGTCGTAATCTGCCCATTTGCCGTGTTCCGCGACTTGGAGGGAGTCGCCGGAGAAGTGGGAAGTGTGTAGCAGGATTGGGAAAGGGGCAGTGCACGTCGGTTCCGTTAGCTTGGACATATCTGCGAAGGAGAAAGAGGGCATGAGAAGGGTGCTTGGTACGCTTGCGATCCTGACGTTGTGTGTGGGCACAACGTGGGCGGGAATTATCAGCGTCGACGTCAACGATGGGGCGTGCGTCTCGGGTTCGGGCCAGCCCGACCCGTATGCGGTCGTTTATTGCAGTATCCAGGACGCGATCGACGACGCAACGGCCGGCGATCGGATCAATGTCGCCGCGGGAACGTACAACGAGCAGGCGCGCATCACGAAATCCGTGACGGTGGTGGGATACGGAGTGGTCGTGATCGATCCCAACGGGTTACAGTTCGAGGGTCCGTGGACCGGCGACGATATGGTTCGCGCCGCCGTCACGTTCGAGACCGGCTCCGACGGTGCGGTCCTTCAGAATGTGACCTTACAGAACAGCAACGCCAGTGATCTGAACGGGAACGCCGGAATCGAGGTGATCGACGGCGAGATCGACAACGTCACCGTGCGAAACGTGATTGTGGACGGCGTGTCGGGGCATGGCTTCGGAGCATATCACCCGGATCATACCTGGCCGCCGGGCTCGGGTTGGCTGATCGAGAGTTGCAGCTTTTCGACGGACGCGACTGGGACCTGGTCGGGCCTGCGGCCGGAAAACATGAATAACCTGACCATCCGGTACTGCGATGTTGGTCCGACGAACTACGGCGGGATTTTGCTGGTCCAGGCGAACGTTGCCGAGGTGCGGGGTTGCAAAGTTCATGACGTACAGCGGGCGGGGATTCAGGTTGACGCGTATTGCACGGACACGATAGACGTTCTCGAAAACGAGGTGTGGAACGCGAACCTCGAGAATGCTGACGGCTATAGCGACATACGCATGTACGCGGGTCAGGAAAACCCGCACGGGAACACACCCGCCACGATCACGATCCAGGACAACGTGCTGCGCGACGGGGTCAACGGCATCTGCGCGAAGTATGGGGATTTGTCCACTCGAACCGACGTCATAATTCAGGGCAACGCGTTTATTCATCATACGGGTTACGCGGTCCTGAACCTGGCGATCGGGACGCTCGATGCCGAGAACAACTGGTGGCAATCCACCGACGGTCCGGAGGATGTCGACAGCGGTACGAACGAGGTCACGTTGGCGACGTGCGACAGCTATACGGTAAGCGAGATGCTCAACGCCGTCGCCGAGAATACCGGCGAGTTGGGCGGGGCGGTCAGCGATGAAGTGGACTATTGCCCCTGGCTGGACAGCTTTGCCCGGCTGACGCTCGATGCGGATGCCGAGTGCTACAGCGTGGGCGACACCGTCACCGTCGGGATCTGGATGCGTGATATCACGCAGACGATCGTCAGCGGGCAGTTCTTCCTGGAGTACGACGAAGTCAAGCTGGATTTCCAGAACGTCACCTTTGGCGATACGCCTTTCACGGTCACTGTGTTTAGCTCCGTGGACGAAGTCGCCGGGACGATCGACTACGCCGTGGGGTTGCCGGAGGGCGGCACCGGGACGTCGGCCGATACGAAGATGGCGGTGATCACGTTCGAGGCGCTTTCGCTGATCTGCTCGGAGGAGAACTTGGTTTCCTTCCGGCAGCACACTCCGCCGAGTCGCCTGGGTGACGACACGAGCACGCCGGTGTATCCGTTGCTGGTTGCGATGGATGTGTACGATGACATTCCGCCGACGGCGACGCAGGGGACGATCGACATTTGTTATCCGTCGGCGGCCGCGGCGGAAGCGGCGGCAATAGCGGCGACGACCGATCCGACCGATAACTGCTCCGACTCCGCGGATATCGTTTTGACGGCGGATACGGTGGGGGATTGTAGTGCGACGGTGACAGTGACCGTCACCGACGAGTGCGGGAACTTCACGGAGTATGTGTACAACACGCGGGTCGACGGGACGCCGCCGACCGCGACTCAGGGCACGATCAACGCTTGCTACGACACGGTAGCCGAGGCGGAGACAGCCGCGCTGGCCGCGACGACCGATCCGGCCGACAACTGCTCGGCCATTGAAAATATCAATATTACGGTTGCCACGGTGGGTGACTGCGACGCGGTGGTGACGGTCACGGTGACCGACGAGTGCGGCAACTTTACCGACTACGACTACAACACGCGGATCGATAATGAGAACCCGGTAGTCACTCCTCCGGATGATATCAGTGTCCATGCCGATGCCGGCCTGTGTACCGCGAGCGTGGACCCCGGGACAGCGACGGCGGTGGACAACTGTACGGCAACGTTAACGGTTACCGGCACGCGCGACGATGAACTTGAGCTGAGCGATCCTTACCCGCCGGGCATTACGACGATCACCTGGGAGACGACCGACGAATGCGGCAACACGGGCAGCGATATTCAGACGGTCACGGTCAGCGATTACAACGAGCTGGTCACGGATGTGGAGTTGAAGGCGGTCAGCGAAGCGTCGCTGACCCGCTGCATCACGTTCGAGTTCTGGAATTGCGGCTCGGGGACGGCCGAGACCGTCAGCCAGGAAATCACGTTCGTCAACGGCCTGGCCACGAATGTTTCGGTTGATGTTCCCTGCGGCGTGTACGATTGCCTCCGGGCGCGTGATTCGCTGCACACGCTATGGCGGACGGATTTGGATGTGTTCGGTATCGCCGGGGCGCAGTACGTAGCAGGCTTCACGGATGCCAGCGGCACCGGCGGCGACGATGACGCACTCGTCGGCGGAAACCTTTTCGACGACGAGCCGCCGTACGCGCCGCCGCAGTTCATCGACATCATGGATTACGCCGTGTTCATTAACAACTGGGCCGTGAACTACGGCACGGGTGATACGACGTGCACAACGCCGTGGCCGCACGCCGACATCAGCGGCGACGGTGAGGTGACCACGGCGGACTTCACGTTTATTCAGACGTATTTTTTGTACACGGATGACCCGAGTTGCTGCGGGTTCCTCGGCGGCGGTCTTGGTCCGCGGACGACGATATCGATTGCCGAACTCGACGAATTGGGCCTGCCCGAGCTGACCGTGGCCGACCTGAACTATGACGGCTGGGTTGACGAGGCTGACATCGTCGCGTTCCTGAACGGCGTTCGTCCGCATCGGCCCGGTCTGATCGACATCGCACCGGCTGGTCACAACGGACAGGAGAAGAGCGGGAGGACGCTCGGCCGCGACGCGGAAGAGCTTCACCGGCCGTAACAGTCCGCCGCAAAAGTAATGTAGCGGCCCGCGCCTCGCGGGCCGTACGCCCAAAGCTGCGTTTCCGGCCTATTGCGGCCGGCGAGGCGCTGGCTGCTACTTCATTCCCGCCCCGTAGTGACTTTTGCGGCGGACTGGTAAGTGCAGGGTGCTCAGGAGGAGTCTGAGGTTGGGACGGAAGCGTTTACGTGGATTATTTACGGCCGTCACTATTGTGGCGGTAGCCGCGATGACTTCGCCCGCCGCACCGGCGGATGAGTTGCTGATCAATCTCGAATGGCGGCCGGTGCAGCAGACGGTCTATGTCGGCGAACCGGTCGCGCTCGGGCTCTGGGCATATACCAACCCGGAGGAGGTCCAGCTCTTCCGGGCGCTCGATATGGTTTTCACGTGGGACCCGACCTATTTGCAACTCGACGGCCTCGACGACACGGGTGCGGTCGAGTTGCTCGGTTCCGGCTTTCCGCCTGACGATCCGTATGGGCTTAACGAGCTTATTCCGCCGGGGGATGGCGACGGGTATTTCCAGGCCTGGGCGCCGCTCGGCGATCCGATCGAGATATCGCCGGCCGGGGTTTTGCTGACGACATTCGACTTTACAGCGTTGTTGCCGACGGCCGGAACGCTCGTCGATATTCCGTCGTCGGGCGGTTCGCCGCTGTTGGAGACGACGGTCTGGGGCGGGCCGGACGCAAATACGATTGTCACCGGCACTTTGGGTGACGCCTGGGTCGAAATCCTGATCCCGGAGCCGGCCACGCTGACCCTGCTTGCGTTCATGGGTTACGCATTTCCGCGCCGCCGCTAATCAACGAAAATCCCTGGCGCCGCGCTTCAGGGGGGAAAGCGCGGCGGTTTATGCCCTAATCATGATACATCCCGAGCGACATTTTCCTGGTGTGGCTAGAGCGTGTTTCGACAAAGTGTAGCGGCCTGCGCCTCGCAGGCCGAACGCCGTAAGCGTCGTTTCCGGTCTATTACGGCCGGCGAGGCGCCGGCCGCTACGTCATTCACGACCCGTAGTGACTTTTGCGGCGGACTGATAGGGGAGTAACAACTCTATTTCGCGTGCTCGACGGAAGCCGGGGTAGTGGTTTCCGTCGTCTTTTTGCGAGAATGACAAACCAGGCGGTTGTTGCCTTCGCGTTTGGCCGTATACATTGCTTTGTCGGCGACCGCGATGAACTGCGTTTCATCCCAGACTTTTTCCCACTGCGCGACGCCGAGGCTGGCTGAGATGGGCAGCGGTTTGCGTTCGATCACGGGTGCATCCGTGCGGATGGCGGAGAGAATACGCCGAGCGACGTGACGGGCGCCGTTGAGATCGGTTGCCGGTAGCAGGACGACGAACTCATCACCGCCGATCCGGGCCGCCGAGTCGATTTGACGCAGGGCGGCGCTGATTTTCCCGGCGATATGCCGTAACAAGCTGTCACCGGCGAGATGTCCGAAGCGGTCGTTGACCGACTTCAGCCCGTCCAGGTCAATCATTATCAGTGACAAAGCGCTACCATAACGCTGCGATCGGCGAATTTCCTTGCTGAGTGCCTCGATCATCCAGCGATAATTGAACAGCCCGGTCAAACGATCCACGCGGGCTTCGATCCGCGCCCGAAGATATTGCCGAGCATGCTGCAAGCCACGGGCGAGGAACTCGAAGACGTGCTCGAAAGGCAGACCGACCTCGCTAACGTTGGTCCCGCGGCGATTGTTCAGTTGCAGCAGCCCATGGAGCTTGCCGCGCGTAATCAGCGGGGCGATGAGGGCGGCGTGCCGCGGCTCGTCCTGGAGAGCGGGCGGACAACGCATCCGGCGTGCGCGGCAGACCTCGACCAAATCACGGGTGACCAACGGCTTGCCGGAACGTGCCACGACCGCGAGCAGGTGATCGTTCTCCTGGTTCAGCGGGATTGCCAGATCAACCTGACGTCTCGAATTGGTTTCGGCCAATGTGAGCAGGTTCTGCTCGACATCATAAAGGTATAGCGTCATTTCGGCATAGCCGAGTCGCGGCGGCAGTTTTTCGACGCACTTATGACAGAACTCGCGCAGATCGAGCTCGTGCAAATCGAGGAACCATGCCGGCAGAAGCCCCGACCGGCTACGTTTCTCACGCTCAGGCCCGGTGATAGTACGATCGGCCGCCGGTACGACACCGGCCCAGAGGACCGTGACAGCCGTGGTCGCGCAGGGCTTTCTAATGAACATGCCGATGGGAAGCAGGGGCGCATTCTCCGGCATTTGGGAATAGAAATAAACGCGTCGGTGATAGTGCTCGATTTCAGGAACGGTGCCGGCGTCGAGATCGAGCCAACATTGGTCAGCCCGCGGCAGATTTGAGTTTTTCAAATCCGCTATTGTGAGACAGCGCAGCGTTACCCCGGCGGGTTTCAGGCGCGCGACCAGCTTCTGGAGTTGGTCGTCGCCCGTTACGAGGACGACATCGGCATCATTATCGGACATCACTAGTCCTTGTACCGTGACATAGATTGTATCGGTTGTCCGTTGCCGGAAGCTACAGCACTTCGTGCGCATCTTGCCTATTCGAGGCGCACTTTTGATGCACCCAAGCCCCTCACGTTTCCGATAGGGAAAGTACCTGCACGCGGGGCTTAAGCGGAGGTCCGCACAGGCTCAGCAGGATGCGAATTACACGCTCAGGACGAGCAATATGAAGCGCTGGGAAAGCGTAGCGCCATTCTTAGCCGGTCGATGGCAGATCCCTCTGGCGATCTGCGCGATCTTCATAGGCGGCGTTGCACTTTACCGAATGAAGCCCCCCGAGCAGTCGATTCCCTTTGAAGCCTTGCTCGCTGATGTTCTGACGCTTGCCGAGCGCGGCGCGTATCTCGACGCGGCCGACGCCGCCGCTAATCTGTTGGAACTGGATCCACCCTTGTCTCGGGTCCGGCGGGCTCGGTTGCACGATGCATTGGCGGATGTCATCTATGGGCAGGAGCTGGTGCGTGGCTTGCCGAACCGCGTGAACGCCCGCTTGCTGCTGGAGCATCATCAGGCGGCCGTGGCGTGTGGGCTGCGGCTCGACGGGCACGCCGCCTTGCGCGTCGGTCCCGCACACGAGTGGCTCGGCGAGACGCGACCGGCAATCCTGGCCTATCGCAGCGTTCTCTCACGCGAGGCGACGGACGACGTGCGCCGAAGCGCGTTGCAGGGATTGGTACGATTGCTCGACGGTCAGACGATGGCGGAGGAAGAGCGGCGGGGATACATCCAGACGCTGCTTGACGAGGAGGGCGTATCGCCGGGCTATCTCTGGTGGGCATTGCAGTATGCGGTGCGGGAGGCGCTCGACCACGACGAGGTTGACCGGGCCCGCGCGATATTGACGCATCATGGACAGTATTTCAAACGCTCCGACCTGAAAG
The DNA here is from genome assembly GCA_030612705.1 of Phycisphaerae bacterium. Classification (GTDB taxonomy): domain Bacteria; phylum Planctomycetota; class Phycisphaerae; order UBA1845; family Fen-1342; genus JALSRY01. The sequence continues at coordinate 15,179 of JAUWNI010000057.1, forward strand.
GTTACTACGACTACATGTGGGCCTGGGTCTACGTGTACGACGGACAAACCGAACTGGCCGGGCCGCTGCTCGATCGCGTCGATCAGTGGTTGACCCACTACGCCCGGGCCGACGCCGAACTCGACCAGGCCGGTTTTCTGCCGGTGATGAGCCTTTGGCTGCGCGGCCGGGTCGAGTTGGCCGAAGCACGTCCGCAGGTGGCCCTGGCGCTATTCAACGAGGCGCTGTCAGTGCAGTCGCACGGCAACTTGCTGATCGTGGCAACGGGCGGATGCGCCGAGGCCCTGGGGTTGCTCGAACGGCACGAGACAGCCCGCGGCGCGGTCCGAGAGGCCATCGCTCGGCTGCAAGGGGACGCGACCGGGTTGAGCGTCGGGCGGCCGCGCTTGCGACAGACGATCTTGCGGCTGCTGCACGATCGGCAACAGGCGCGGGATTACGACAACGCGCTCGGGTATCTCGAACTCGCGTTGGAATTGACACCGAAAAGCGAATTAAACATGCGGCTGGATCTGCTTGAGCAGCTTGGCCGCGAGTATGCCGAGGCGGCGGAGATCGCCCGTGACGCGGATATGCAACAGGCACGGTACGCGGCCGGGGCCCGCGCTTACGAGCGGGCGGTCGAGTTGGCCCAGCTCGATGAACCCCGGTACGCGGCGTTGTTATGGGAGAGCGCAAACCAGTTCGATCAAGCCGGGCTAACGGGAGACGCGCGGCGGATGCTGACGCGGTTCGTCGCGGGGCGTTCACTCGATCCGCGCATGCCGCAGGCGTTGCTACGCCTGGGACAGGCCTGCGCGGCGGGTGGGGAGTTGCACAAAGCGATCGAGTATTACCGGTTGTTGATTGAAACCTACCCGCGACTGGAGGAGGCCTCGCGCGCCCGGCTGCTGACGGCGAATTGCCTGGTGGCGCTCGGGGAGGCGCGCTACGCCGAGGCGCGGGGCATCTTCCAGGATTTGCTCGAGGATGAGGGCGTAGCGCCGCGGGCGCGGGTGTTTCGTGGCGCATTGTTCGAGTTGTGCGATTTGCTCTATCAGCAGCAGGAATACGCCGACGCGGTCAGCCATATGGAAGACTTCCTCGTGTTTTACCCACGGGACCCGGAGTGCTATCGCATTCGCTTCATGCTGGCCGATGCATATCGCGGCAGCGCGTATGCCTTGCTCGCCAACGAGACGTCGGGTTCGGAGGCGGCGCGGCGGCGTGTCAGCCGCGAGCGTTTTCAGCGGGCGGCGAAGCTATTCGAGGATTTCACGAACGAGATCGACAGCATCCCAAGCCGGGATCCGGCCCGCGGGGTGTACGAGAGATTGGCCTTGTTCTACCGCGGAGATTGCCTCTTCGAGCTGAACGAGCCGAAGACCCTCGCCGAAGCGCTGGCGATCTATCGTCAGGCGGCGGCCCGCTATCAGGGCAAGCCCGCCGCACTGACCGCACAGGTACAGATTGCCAACATCTATTTGCGGAAGGGCAAAGTGATTGAAGCGGCTCGGGCAATCGAGCGGGCCCACTGGCTGCTTGGGAATATACCGGACGGGGCCTTTGCCGAGTACGAGGACAACATGGATCGCGTTACGTGGGATCGCTATCTCAGCGCCGTCCGGTCGTCAAATCTGTTTCAAGACGTGTTTAAGGGAACGCCATAAGTAGGCCAGTGTGCCAGAGGGAGTAACAGGAATGGACACGAGTATGGAGCAAGTCGCGCCTGAAAAACTAGTCACGTTTCTCAAGGAACAGCGTGATTTATACCTGCGTCTGAAGGAATTGAGCGAGCGTCAGAGAAACTTGATTTCGGGAGATCGGCCGGAGTTGCTGCTCAATATTCTGCGCGATCGCCAGACGCTGGTGGCGGCGCTGGCGGCGGTCAACGAGAAGCTTTCGCCTTACCGTCGTAATTGGCAGGCGGTTTACGAAACGCTGCCGGAAGTGACCCGGCACACGGCCTCGGAGCTCCTGGAGGAAATCAACGGAATGCTCCAGGTCATTTTGAAGACCGACCAGGAAGACCAGGCCTTGTTGTCGGCCCGCAAGCAGGCCGTGGCACGCTCGCTGAACGACGTCTCCGGCGGACGCGTCGCCAACGCCGCCTACGCTCAGCAGGGCGGTAAGTCATCGGATAGCAAAGCGGCGGACGTGACCGGCTGAGCAGGGCAACACCGCGATTGCGGAATATCGCAAGCGGAGGAACGAGTGACACCCGAAGTTCAGGGATCTACTTCGCCGACGTTGGGCACCGACGAGTTGAGCAGCGTACTGCGCGACTACATGGAAGTGACGCAACGTTTGCAGAAGACGCATGAAACGCTGCAACACGAGGTGGTGCGGCTGCGCAAAGAGGTCCAGTCGAAAGACCGCGAGCTGGAGCGGAAGCGGCGACTGGCGTCCCTGGGCGAGTTGGCGGCCGGCGTGGCCCATGAAGTGCGCAACCCGCTCGGTGCGATCCAGCTCTACAGCGGCCTGCTCCGCGGCCAACTCGACAATCCCGGCTCGGCGCTCGAGCTGATCGAGAAGATCAACGCCGGCATTCGCGCCATCGAGTGCGTCGTCCAGGACACGCTGGCATTGGCGCCGCGCGGCGGGAATCTGGAGCGGCGCTCGTTACGCGCGATCATCGACAGCGCCTGCGATGCGTGTCGGGCCACGCTCGAGGACTGTCGCGCGCGGGTTGAGCAGCGTTACGACGATCCGGAGGTTGAGGTGCCGGCGGATGCGGCGGCGCTGCAACGGGTGTTCGTCAATCTGATTGCCAACGCCGCCCAGGCCGCCCCGACCGATACGACGGTGGTCATTCAGGTCGGCGTCGCGTGTGACGGGCAGGTGGAGGCACGTGTCACGGACGAAGGTCCGGGGCTGTCTGACGAAATCATCGAGAAGCTTTTTGACCCCTTCTATACGACCAAAGAGCACGGAACCGGGTTGGGACTGACCATTGCACATCGGTTGGTGGAGGCCCACGGTGGAAACCTGGCCGCCCGCAACCGGCCGGGAGGGGGAGCGGAATTTGTGGTTGTGCTGCCGGTCAGCGGCGGCAAGAACGAAGAGCGCGTCCCGGATACGGGCGCGGGTCAGCACAGCGCTGCCTAGCAACGAGGAGAGACAATGGCTTGTGTGTGTGTAATCGACGACCAGGCAATGATGCGGGACTCACTGGCCGAAACATTGAGAGCCCAGGATCATAAGGTCTACTCGTTTGAGAACGCCCACGACGCGCTGACTGACATCCGGCAGCGCTCGTTCGACGTAATCATTACCGATCTTCGTCTGCCGGGCATGGACGGCGTGGAGCTGCTGCGTGAAATGCGCCGGCTAGGGCTCGATGTACCGGTCGTCCTGATGACGGCGTACGCCTCGGTGCCGACCGCCGTAGAAGCGATGAAACTCGGCGCGTTCGACTACATCCAAAAACCCTTTAACCCGGAAGAGATCGGGATCCTGATCGAGCGGGCGCTGCGCGAACGGCAACTGCTGCGCGAAAACGAGGTCATGCGCCGCACGATCGAAGACCTCGACGGCAATCGCCGACTTATCGGCGAGTCCCCCGCGATGCGCCCGGTTCGCGAAAAGATCGAGCGTGTCGCCCAGAGCAGCGCCACGGTGTTGATCACCGGCCAGAGCGGTACCGGCAAGGAGCTGATCGCGCGGGAGATTCACGCCGCCTCGCCGCGGGCCAACCAGCCGATGCTGTGCGTGAATTGCGCGGCATTGTCGCCGACGCTGCTCGAAAGCGAGCTGTTCGGGCACGAGAAGGGCGCCTTCACGGGTGCTGATCGGTTGCGCAAGGGACGGTTCGAGCTGGCCGACGGCGGCACGCTGCTGCTCGATGAGGTCTCCGAGATCGATATAGGATTGCAGGCCAAGTTGTTGCGTATCTTGCAGGAAAGCGAATTCGAGCGGGTCGGCAGCTCGGTCACCCGGCGGGTGAACGTGCGGGTAATCGCGACGACGAACCGCGACCTGCGCGACTGGGCGGCCAAGGCCAAGTTCCGCGAAGACCTGTATTATCGCCTGAGCGTGCTGCCGATCGAGATCCCGCCGCTGAGCGAGCGCCGCGAGGACATTCCGCTACTGCTGGACGCGTTTATCAGCCGGATTTCCGCGCGCGAGGGTAGTGAGCGACCCAAGTTCACGCGGGAGACGGTGGCGATGCTGACGGAATACAGTTGGCCGGGCAACGTCCGCGAGTTGCAAAACCTCTGCGAGCGGGTCTGCGTACTCGAGTCGGGCCGCGAAGTCGGGCCGAATATTATCCGCCCACTGCTGGCCGGTCCGATCAAGAGCGCCAGCATGCCGGCGGAGAAGGTGCAGTACCGCGACGGGCAGATTCTCTCGGACGCCGAGCGTTACCTCATCATGCGAACGTTGACGCGTTTCGACGGCCACCGCGAGAGGACCGCCCGGGCACTCGGGATCGGCCTGCGGACGCTGGGGCTGAAGATCAAACGCTGGCGTGAAGAAGGGACGTTCGAGGATATTCGTCAACGACGGCTACAAATCCACTGACGGCGGGGGCCGAATTGGCGTGGAGAGCACTCAAGCGTCGATGCGGCACGGAACTTGCTAGATATTCCCGCGATTGACACAGACTCGCTGGATGAACACGTATGTGGATCGAGCGGCTGACAACTTCGCGCATTACGCACGCCCTCGAACTGACGGCTCGTTTCGCCGAGGAACGTCATAAAGTCCTGGCGGAAAACGTCGCCAACATTGATACACCCGACTATCACACCAAGCGGCTCGACTCAAAGGTGTTCCAGAACACGTTGAAAGATGCCTTGCAACGGGCCGAGAACGATGGGGAGAGACGGCTGGAATTGCGCGGGGAGGCGCAAGTTTCGACCACCCCCGACGGGCGGCTCGCTATAAAACCGGAAACGAGGCCGGCGGATAATATTCTTTTTCACGACGGCCGCAACGCCAGTCTCGAAACCCTGATGACCGACGTGCAGAAGAACTCGTTGGATTACAGTCTCGCGACCAGGCTGCTGAGCAAGCGCTTCAACGGGCTGATGACCGCGATCCGAGGTAGAAGCACATGATTCGCGCGCTGGACATCACCAGCTCGGCGTTGGTCGCGCAACGGACGCGCCTGAACGTGCTCGCCGGCAATATCGCCAACGCGTTCACGACCGGGCAGGAGGACGGGACGATTCAGCCTTATCGGCGGCGGTGCGTGACCTTTGCGCCCGACCAGGCGTCGGGAGAGGGTCCCGGCGTACACGTGTCGGAGATCTGGGAGCATCCGTCCGAGTTCAAGCTGCGTTACGACCCCGGGCACCCACATGCCATCAAAGACGGCCCGAACGCGGGCTACGTTCAATATCCGAACGTGAACATCACGATGGAATATGTTGACGCGATGGAGGCCGCCCGAGCCTACGAGGCCAACATCGCGGTGATGAATGTGACCAAGGCGATGGTGCAGCAATCGATTCAACTGTTCGCGTGAGCGGGCAGTGTAGGAACACGAAACAGAGTGTGAAAGCGTCATGGCTGATCCGATTTCCATCAATGGCCTGGGACCGGTAAGTCCGACCGGACTGACAAAACCGACCCGGCCGGCGGCGACCGCTGGCGAGGACTTCGCCGCGATGGTCAAGGAGCAGCTTCAGCAGGTCAGCCGGATGCAGTCGGAAGCCGACGAAAACGTGCAGAAACTGCTGACGGGAGAAACTCAGAACTTTACCGAGGTTTTTACGGCGGCCCGCAAGGCGGAGGTGGCGTTCAGCCTGCTGATGGAGATCAGGAACAAGCTGATCGACGCCTATCAGGAAGTGAAGAACATGCGGGTCTAAGCGGCCGCGGCACCGGCAGGGAGGTGGTGCCCCGCTGCCGGACAGGGATGTTCGGAGCGGCCGACTCAGGGATGATTGGATCAGGGATGATCGGATCAAGGACGATCGCCGGCCTCGGAGCTTGTCGTTTCAGCTAACCCCCGGGCGCGCGCCATGAGGGTGGCGCCGCGGGTGTTACATGGAGGTGCCGGCGGAACCGGCGCTGAGACGGCAGTGTAAGTGCGCGGAGGATGCCGCGAGGAGTGGCCAGGGATGGCGTCAGTACAGGACACGATCGCAAAAGCGACGCGTCACCTCGGTGACATGACGCTCTCTCAGCGTCTGGCCATCGCACTTGGCGCGCTGCTGGTGGTCGGTTCGATCATCTGGTTGGCGCAGTGGGCGGCGACCCCGGAGATGGTGCCGCTGCTGCCGGGTCAAAGCCTCGAGCCCGAGGACATGGCGTTGGTCCGCGCCGGGCTTGATATCATGAACGAACCCTATCAAATCGAGGGTTCGCAGGTGATGGTGCGCGCCGCGACCAACCGCCAGGCGATACTCGCCGCGCTGCAACAAGCGGAACAACTGCCGACCGACACGGCAATCGGCTTTACGGAGCTGGTGAAGGAAGCCAATCCGTGGATTTCCGGACAAGAGAACAATCGGCGTTGGACGGTCGCGCTGCAATACGAACTGGCGCGCGTTCTGCGTCAATTCAACGGCGTTAAACAGGCCCAGGTGCTCTTGAACCTGAACGCCAAGCCGCGCGGATTCGCGCGCAGTCAGCCGGAATCGACCGCCGGCGTTACGCTGTTCATGGCCGGCGGGGAGCAAGTGTCACGTTCGCTGGCCTTGGCAACGGCTCGCATGGTGGCCGGAGCAGTGCGCGGGTTGCCGGTCAAGAACGTACAGGTCATCGACGGGGGGAACGGGCGGGTAGCCCTCGATTGGGACAGCGAGGAAAGCGGCAGTGCCTCCAACCTGCACCAGCAGCGCAGACAACTCGAGCGCGAAAAAGAGCTGCAAATCAAGGAGCAGCTCAGCTTTGACAGCAACGTGCTGGTCGGCGTCACCGTCGATCTGGATTACAGCACAATGCAGATCCAGGACTCCACGCTGAGTGACGGCGTGACGGTCAAGGAGGAAACCGACAGCACCAACACCATTCGAAACCGCCGCTCCGGACAGCCCGGCATCGAGCCCAACGTCGGGATGGCGGTGGGTGCCGGAGGCAGCGCGGACACCTCAACCAGCGATCGCACCGAAACGGTCTCCGAGCCCAGTCGGCGACAGACCGTCACACAAACGCCGGCGGGCGTGCCCAAGAGCATCACCGCGGCGGTGAGCCTGTCCTACACGTATCTGGCGAGCATCTACAGCCACAATAATCCCGACGCCGAGGCGCCGACCGAGGCCCAGATCGAGGAAATTTTCGCTAAACAGAAAGGCCGCATCGTCACCCACGTGGCCAAGCTGATGATTCCGCCGGAGACCGAGCAGGTCGCCGTCGATTGGCACTACGACACGCTCGAGCCCCAGCAGGTGGTAGTGTCGAGCACGCTGGATACGTCGTTCGACCTGGCGGCAAAGTACGGGCCGGCTTCCGGGCTTGGACTCCTGGCGCTGCTGGCATTGGGCATGATGATGCGGCTGGCGAAGCGGCGTGACAGCGGCGAATCGTTCGGGATGGAAATCGGCCTGCCGAAGGATGCGCTCGAAGCGGCCCAACAAGCGGCGAAGGATCTCGAGTCGGCTACGCCGCGGACGACCGGTAGGGCGCCATCCGGGGGTACCGAGGGCGTGGTCGAGGGAATGGGGGTGATGTCACTTCCGGTCGGAGAGGGTGCCGAGGGGCTGCTTGAAGCACAGGAAGTGGATGAGGATGCCGTCCAAGTCAACCAGATGCTCGGTCAGGTGGCGGAAATGACGGCACGCGACAGCGAGGTGGTTGCCACTTTGGTCGAAAACTGGATTGAACAGAATCGGTAGACAAAACGCTGGAGAACATACCGCATGGCAAACCCGCTCTCCCGTGATGTAACCACCAGCGATATGCCTGACGGCGTAATGAAGGCTGCCGTTTTGATGGTGGCCCTCGACCAGGCGACCGCCACGCAAATCATGAAGAAGTTACAGCGCGAGAATGTGGAGGATATCAGCCGCGAGATTGCCAACATCGGCCGCATCACTCCGGAAGCCAGAAAGCAGATCATCGCGGAGTTTTACAACATGCTGCTCGCCCGGCAATACATGGACATGGGCGGGTTGGGGTTGGCGCGTTCACTGCTTGAAAAGACACTGCCACCGGACGAAGCTCGCAAGATCATCGAGGCGCTCGAACACCAGGTTTACGAGCAACCTTTCAACTTTTTACAGAAGACCGAAACCGAAAACCTGTTGACGTTTCTGCAAGGCGAGCACCCGCAAACGATCGCCCTGGTGCTCGCACATCTACCGTCAACGATGGCGGGCGAAATCCTCGTCGGGCTGGAAACAACGCGACAAGTGGAGGTGATCATCCGCATTGCCAACATGGATCACACCAGCCCGGAAGTCATCAAGGAAGTCGAGCGCGGCCTGGAAAAACGCTTGGCGGGCCTGGTTTCCGAGCGGTTCGAGCGCACCGGCGGCGTCAAAGCGGTGGCCGAGATGCTGAACTTGGCCGGACGGGCGACCGAGAAGGCGATCATGGAGGGCCTGACCGAAGACAATCCGGATTTGGTCGAGGAAATCCGACGATTGATGTTCATCTTCGAAGACATCATGCGGGTGGACGACCGGGGTATCCAGGCGGTCCTGAAGGAGGTCGAGAACGAGGAACTCGCCCTGGCGCTGCGGACCGCGACCGACGACCTGAAGGAAAAGATATTCTCGAATATGTCGGAACGTGCGGCCGCCTTGATCAAGGAAGAGATGGAGTACATGGGCCCGGTGCGGATCTCCGACGTCGAGAATGCCCAGCAGAAGATCGTCGATATCGTCCGCCGCCTGGAGGATGCGGGCGAGATCATCATCTCCGGAAGAGGCGGCGAGAAGGACCTGATCGTCTAGACGCCGCGAGCAAGGAGGCGCAGCGGTGGCGGGAGTGCTTCGACGCGAGAAATTCTCATCGCGGCCCGCCTTTTCTTTCCAGGACCTGGAAGGAAAGGCGCGGTCGATCCTGGACGAGGCCCGCGCGCAGGCGCGGCGGATCGTGGCCGAGGCCGAGGAGGAGGGTCGCCGGCGCGCGGCCCGGCTTGAGCAGGAAGCGGCTCCGCGGGGTCGCGAGGAAGGTCGCCGCCAGGCGTTCGAGCAAGCTCGTGAGGAGGCCGCCAAGACCGCGATGGAGGAAACGCGGCAGGATTACGTGCATCTTGGTGAAGCACTACGTGCGGGGCTGGAGGCTTTCGAAGAAAACAAACGCCGACTGTTGGCAACCGCGGAGTGCGGCTTGCTCGAGTTGGCCCTGGCGATCGCCCGGCGGGTCTGCAAGCACGATGTGGGAACCTCGTCCGAAGCCGCGCGCGCCAACGCCGCCGCGCTGCTAGAAATGGTCGAGCACGAGAGCGACCTGGAATTGCACTTGGACCCCGCCGACTGTGAGACGCTCAGGTCGGCGGTCTCCGAACTGGCCGCCTCGACCGAGCGCCTCGCGCACGTCGAGCTCGTGGCCGACCCGGCGGTGACGCGCGGGGGCTGCCGTCTGCAAACCCGCAACGGCACAATCGACGCGTCCCTGGAAACCCAACTGGATCAGATAGCCGCGGCACTGGTGAAACAAACCACAAGCAAAGGACTGACAACGGAACACTGAAAACTGCTAACCATGGACAGAGCGCGGTCTCCCTTTGGGCTCCCCATTCAATCGGTTGCAGGCCGCCTCCGTCCATTTTTTGAGTATCTATGACCAACATTTCACCCCAACGTAGTTTGCCGGCGACCGCGCCGTTGGAAGTCGCGGGCACCGACGTCTTCACATTGGCGGCTCGCGAGGTGACCGGCCTGATCACGGAACGTGTCCGCGGCCGAATCGCATCCGTGCAGGGATTGCGCGTGACCGCGACTGGCTTGCCCGTGCCGGTCGGGGCTCGCTGCGTGATCGCAACGCGGAGTGACGGGACAGTGGAAGCAGAGGTGGTCGGCCTGCGCGACGGTCATGCTATTCTGTCTGTGCTGGGAGAGGCGACGGGGCTGGCGCCCGGTGATCCTGTAACGTGCGTGTCGGGTACGCCGCGGGTGCCGGTCGGGTTTGACTTACTGGGGCGGGTGATCGACGGGCACGGAGAGGCGATCGACGGTCGGCCGTTGCCGGTGCTGAACGTGCGTTACCCGCTGTATGCCGATGCGCCTGGGCCGATGCAGCGACGCCCGATCGACAAGGCGCTACCGCTGGGCGTGCGGGCGCTCGACGGTCTGCTGACCGCCGGCTGTGGGCAGCGGCTGGGCATTTTCGCGGGCACCGGCGTCGGCAAGAGCATTCTGATGGGAATGATCTGCCGTCATACGAAGGCGGACGTCAACGTGATCGCGATGGTGGGGGAGCGCGGCCGCGAAGTCCGGGACTTCCTCGAAAACAACCTCGGCCCCGAAGGGCTGCGACGCAGCGTGGTCGTGATCTGTACCTCGGATGAAGCTCCGGCGTTGCGCGTGCGGGCATGCTTTCACGCGACGGCGATCGCCGAGTACTTCCGCGACCAGGGCCAGAACGTCTTGTTCATGATGGACTCGCTTACTCGAATGGCGATGGCGCAGCGGCAGATCGGGCTGGCCGCCGGCGAGCCGCCGACCGCCAAGGGCTATCCGCCCAGCACATTTGCCCTGCTGCCGCGATTGCTCGAACGCGCCGGTCGCACGGCGAGCGGAAGTATCACCGGCATCTACACCGTGCTGGTCGAGGGCGATGACATCGACGAGCCGCTGGCTGACGCCGTCCGCGGAATACTCGACGGTCACGTCTGGCTCTCACGGAAGCTTGCAAACCGCGGACACTACCCGGCGATCGACGTGCTCGACAGCATCAGCCGTGTCGCCGAGGACGTCGCCGACGAGGCCCAAACGCGGTCGGTAACGCTGGTGCGTCACGTGCTGGCGGTCTGGAACGACATCGAGGACCTGGTCAGCATCGGGGCCTATTCGCCGGGCGCGAACGCCGAGTATGACCTCGCCGTCCAGACACGCGAAGTGGTGAACCACTTTCTGCGGCAGGATCGCAATACCGGCTACGCGTATGCGGAAAGCGTCGAGGCGCTGAAAGCCCTCGGCAAGTTGATCGAAAAGACCGCGGCCAAGTTGACCGGCACAACCGGCGGTGGTGGACAAACGCAGGGCTGACAGTCCGCCGCAAAAGTCGGCGACGCCCATAGGTTGTAGCGGCCGACCCCCGTGTCGGCCGGCGTTAACAGCGCCGCATCGGCGTCCGGATCCACCGGCGAGCCGCCGGTGCCCCAATGTAAGGAGCAAACGGGGTGGGCCAACGTTTTCCTTTTCCGCGCGAAACGC